>NZ_JBHLWE010000041.1:195106-249688 GCF_042432925.1 Paracoccus niistensis
CGGGCCGTCCGCCGCTTTTTTCGGTCCTGCCCGTAAACCAAGCAGCCTGCAAAAACATTGTCCCCGTGTCGGCGCTGCCACAGCGGCGCTGCATAAGGAGGATGTTCCCAATGCAAGACGACAATCGCTACGACCAGGGCTATCGGCGCCGCGAGCCGGGCCGCAACGACCGCGACGACGAATTGCGGGCCAGCCGCCGTTATGGCGATCCCGACCATCCGGGCATGATCAGCGACCGCGACTGGGCCGGTCCTTCCGAATACAGCCGTTATGACCAGGGCCGCGGCGGACGCGGCGGCGACTATGGCAGCGGCGGATATCGTGGCGGCGAGGGCAGCGGCGGCGGGTTCCGCGGCGGCGACCGCGACGATTATGGCAGCCGCGGCTTCTCGGGCCGCGACTTCGGTGGCGACCAGGGCCGCGGCGCCTATGGCGGCGGCGGTGGTG
This sequence comes from Paracoccus niistensis, assembly GCF_042432925.1. Lineage (NCBI taxonomy): Bacteria > Pseudomonadati > Pseudomonadota > Alphaproteobacteria > Rhodobacterales > Paracoccaceae > Paracoccus > Paracoccus niistensis. The sequence goes on from NZ_JBHLWE010000041.1 coordinate 195,554, forward strand.
GCTACGGCAGCGGCGGCGGGGGCTACGGCAGCGGTGGCGGCTATGGCGGAGGCAGCAGCGGTGGCGGCTATGGCGGCGGCAACTACGGCCAGTCGGGCCGGGGCATGTCCACCAGCTATGATTATGCCGGGCGCAACCTGAGCGGCGGCTCGTCGGGCGGGTCCGGCGCTGGCTATGGCGGCGGCTACGGCGGCGGCGACCAGGGCCGCGGCAGTGGTGGCGAGGACTGGAACCGCGGTGTCCAGCGCGGCGGCGACCAGTGGCGCGGCTCGGACTTCGGCTCGTCCGGTTATTCGGGCGGCTCGGGCGGTTACGGTTCGGCCTATTCGGGTGACTACGGGTCGGGCTACTCGGGCGAGCACGGCTCGGGTTACGGCGGCGGCATGGGCGCACGGCGCGGCGGTGGCATGAGCGGCGGCATGGGGGGCGGAATGGGCTCCGGCATGGGCGCTGGCATGGGTGCGGCGGGCGCGGGCTATGGCCGCGGCGTGGACACCTGGGGCGAGGACGGATCGTTCCGCGGCGGCTACGGCGGCAGCCAGGGCGGCGGCCAGGGGCAGGGGATGTCCCATCGCGGGCGCGGCCCCAAGGGCTACTCCCGTTCTGACGACCGCATCCGCGAGGATGTCTCGGATCGCCTTTCCGATGACCACATGATCGACGCCTCGGACATCGAGGTCGAGGTCAAGGGCGGCGAGGTCACGCTGACCGGCCATGTGGACAGCCGCGAGGACAAGCGCCGCGCCGAGGACGTCGCCGAGCGCGTGATGGGCGTGAGCCATGTCCAGAACAACCTGCGCATCAAGGGCCGCGGCGGTTCGTCCAGCGGCTATGGCGGCAGCATGTCGAGCGGATCGTCGGACCCGTCCTCGGGCAGCGGAGGTTCCGGCGGCGGTCGCTCGGGTTCCGGCAGCAGCGGGTCCGGTTCGGGCTCCGGTAGCTCCGGTTCAGGTGGGTCGGGCTCCGGCAGCTCGGGCTCCGGCGGATCGGGCGGATCGGGGACGGGCACCAGCAGCGGTTCGGCCAGCTCGTCCTCGGGCAGCATGAGCGGGGGCTCGTCCACGACCGGCGCCAGCGGTGCGGGCTCGGCGGGCCCGACCTCCGGCTCGTCCGGCGGCACCTCGGGCGGCTCGGGTTCCTCCGGCCGCAGCTGATCCGGCAGCAAGAATGATACGGGCGGGCGGCCGATGGCCGCCCGTTCTCGCGTCCTAAAGCCCGCCCAGAAGCGCCTCGGTCAGCGGGTGGGCGGGATCGGCCAGCCCCTCGATCACGTCGAGATGGTGGCGCCGCGGTTCGACCGTCAGGTCGGTGCGGTTCGGCCAGCCGGCCCAAGCGTCATGGATCAGGCGCGACTGCTGGACAAAGACCGGCCGCTCGTCGGCCCCGACCCAGATGTGCAGGTCGAGATCGCGGGCGGGCAGGTGGAACAGCGGGCTTTCCCGCCGCACGACCTCGTCCGTCAGCCCGAGGTCCCCGCGCATGGCCGTCTGCTGCAGCGGCCGCAGGTCAAAGAGGCCCGAGATGGGCAGGCAGCGCCGGACCCGCGCCAGCACCGCCGCGGGCAGGGGGCTGTCGTCGCAGATCAGCCGCGCCGCGAGGTGACCCCCGGCGGAATGGCCGGAGAGGGCGATCGGCCCCACGACCCGCTCGGCCGCCGCCGCGACCTGGGCGGCCACGGCATCCCGCATCCCGGACAGCGTGTCCGTGGGCGCCAGCGGATAGTCCGGCAGCAGCACCGCCCATCCCCGCGCCAGCGCGCCACTAGCGAAATGGGAAAACCACGACGGCCCGAACTTCATCCAGTAGCCGCCGTGGATGAAGACCATCAGCCCCTTCGGCGTGCCCTCGGGCATGTGGAACTCGCCGCTCCCCGGTCCCTCGGGGGTCCGCGCCGCGCGGAAGGCGGCAGCGTCGCGCGTCCAGCGGTCGGGGAAGTCCGCCCCGCCGGGGATGTGGACGATGTTGGCGTAAGCGTCGTCCCAGTCGGTGATGCCCTGCACCATCATTGCGGTTTCACCTTCGCGGCCGTGCCCTTGGCGAAGGCTTCCAGCCGCGCCTTGGCGGCCTCCTGCGTGTTCACGACGCCGGCCACGACCGACTCGGCATAGGCCGCGTCCAGCGCGCTCATGTTCTGCATGTGGCTGATGGCCGAGCAGATGGCGAAGTTCGACAAGGGCGGGTTCTGGGCTGCGGCGCGGGCGATCTCGTAGGCCTTGGCCTCGGAATCATCGACCAGGTATTGGGCGAGGCCCACGTCCACCGCCTCCTGCCCGCGATACAGGCGGCCCGACAGCATCATGTCGATCATCCGCGCCTTGCCGATCAGGTCCGCGACCCGGATCGTCGCGCCGCCACCGGTGAACAAGCCGCGCTGCCCTTCGGGCAGGCCGAAATAGGTGGAATGGTCCGCCACCCGGATATGGGCGGCCGAGGCGAGTTCCAGACCCCCGCCCACGACCGCGCCCTTCAGGGCGGCGATGACCGGGACGCCGCCGTATTCCATCTTGTTGAAGGCCTCGTGCCAGCGCAGGCAGACATGCATGAAGTCCGAGGCGCTGCGGTTCGCATGGTAATGTTCCACGAGGTCGAGGCCCGCGCTGAAATGCGTGCCCTCGCCGCGCAGCACGCAGGCACGCACACCCGCGCGGGGCAGGGTGGCGAAGACCTCGATCAGTTCGTCGATGGTGGCCGCGTCCAGCGCATTGCGCTTGGCCGGGCGGTTCAGGGTCACGGTGGCGATGCCGTCCTCGTCCACATCCAGCCGCAGGTTTTCCAAGGACAGGTCCGAGATCGTCCGCATGAAGGTTCAGCCTTTCGTGATGAGGTGGATGACATAGGGCAGCGTCAGGATGCTGACCGCCGTGGACAGCAGGATCGCCGCCGAAACCTGTTCCTCGGCCAGCCGGAAATGGTGGGCGAGGATATACACGTTGCCGGCCACGGGCAGGGCCGCGGCGGCGACCATGATCCCGGCGGCGGTCGGTTCCACCGCCAGCAACCATGCGGCCAGGGCCACCGCTGCCGGGTGCAGGGCCAGCTTGGCGAAGCTGACGGTCGCGGCGGTGCCGGGCAGCCGCGCGGGCTGCAGGGCCAGGGACGCGCCGATCGCGAAAAGCGCACCCGGGGTCGCGGCGCCACCCAGCAGCGTCAGGAACTCGGTTGCGGGAGGGGGCAGGGGCAGGCGCAGGGCGGACCAGCCCAGGCCCGCCACCATCGCGACGATCATGGGGTTGCCGATCAGCCCGCGCAGGACCGGCAGCAGCGTGCCAAGGCCGACGCGGCCATGCCGCCCGGCCGCGACGATCAGGGTGATGAGGGTGGAGAACACCACCAGGTCGATGGTCAGGACCATCAGCACCGGCCCGACCGCCGCCGGGCCCAGCAGCACGACCAGCATCGGCACGCCGAGAAAGCCGGTGTTCCCGATGACGGAGGCATGGGCCAGCATCGCGGCACCGCCGGGGGGGACGCCGCGGCTGCGCGCCAAGGCCGCCGCCAGCAGCCACAGGGCAGAGGTTCCACCCACATAGGCCAGTGCGAAGCGCGGATCGAAAAGCTGGCGGATGTCCAGCGCGGCGGCAAAGCCGAACAGCATCGCGGACAGCGCGAAGTAGAAGACGAACTTCGTCAGCGCCGCCGTCGCCTCGGCAGAAAAAAGCCGTAGCCGCCCGGCCAGCCAGCCGGTCCCGATCAGTGCAAAGAACGGCAGCGTCTTGAGAAAGATCGCCAGCACGGGCGTTCCTCCCTCGACCGCCTTCCGGGCGCGACAGAAGCATCCCCGCGCGCGGGACGCAAGGTCAGCCGCGCCGGACCAGGTAGCGGCGCGCGCCGTCGGGCAGGGGGTCCGAGGACAGCAACTCGTGCCCGCCCTCGGCGCAGAAATGCGGCACGTCGAGGACGGCGGCGGGGTCCGTCGCCACCAGGGCCACGGTCGTGCCGGGGGGCAGCACCGCGAGCGTCTTCCGCAGCTTCAGAACCGGCAGAGGGCAGAGAAGATGCCGCGCGTCGATCTCGGAGTCGGTCATGCGTCAGCGGGCTGGCGGGCGCGGCACCAGGCCTCGGCCTCGGGCCAGATCAGGGGCGTGGCGTAATCGCCCGCGAATTCGATGAAGGCGGGAACCAGCTCGGGCGCGACGGCGATCAGAAGGGGGATCTCCTCGGCCAGGGCCGCGGCGATGAGGTCGCGAAAGCCCCGGCCCGCGGCCTCCTGCTTGCCGAACTTGTTGACCAAGGCGAGGTCGGCGCCCTCCAGCCCCTGAGCTGCCAGCGCCGCCGCCCGTTCCAGTGCGTCCGTATCCAGGCGGCAGCCCTGCGAGCCCGCGCCCAGCGATTGCGAGATGCGGATGGGGGCGGCGTCGGCGCCCAGCACCGTCAGCTCCATGTCGCAGGCGCAGTCCGCGCCGCGGTTCAGGTTCGTCTGCACGGCGCCCGCCAGCCGCAGCCCCCGGGCTGCCAGTCTGCGGGCCAGCCCAGCCATCCGGGTGTTGCCGTCGTCCTCGTCGTGGATCACGTAAGCCAGCATGGGCGCGATTCTAGGGATGCGCCGCCCGCCCCGCAAGCGACAGGGCGTCGCGGCTGACGGCTTGCGGCCCCCGGTGCGGCGGCGCAGAGTGCCGCCCTATGGGTGGAGAGATCGCGGGAATCGTGCTGGCCGGGGGGCAGTCGCGTCGCATGGGCGGCGGCGACAAGGGGCTGCTCGACCTCGGCGGCCGGCCGCTCATCGCGCATGTGATCGAGCGCCTGGGCTGCGTCTGCGCCATCAGCGCGAATGGCGATCCCGCGCGCTTTGCAGGCTTCGGCCTGCCCGTGCTGCCCGACAGCCTGCCCGACTGGCCGGGGCCACTGGCGGGGGTTCTCGCAGGCATGGACTGGGCGGCCGGGCAGGGCATCCCGCGCATCGTGACCGCTGCCGCCGACACGCCTTTCTTCCCGCGCGACCTTGCGGCGCGGCTTGGGGCGGCCGAGGCGCCTGTCGTCATGGCCATCAGCGGCGGCGACCATCCGGCCTTTGCCATGTGGGAGGTCTCGCTGCGCGACGACCTTCGGGCGGCGCTGGTCTCGGGCACGCGGCGGATGCGCGACTGGATGGACGCTCAAGGCGCCGTCCGGGTCGAGATTCCGGGCGACGACCCCTTCTTCAACATCAACACGCCGGCTGACCTGGATGCAGCCCGGCGCAGGCTTGCCGAAGGACCGCAATGGATCTGAAATCCGTCCTCATGGGCCTGAGCTTCGCGGCGATCTGGGCCTCGGCCTTCACCTCGACGCGGATCGCCGTGGTCGAGATGCCGCCACTGCTGGCGCTGGTGATCCGCTTCGGGATCTCGGCCGCCATCGCCATCGGGCTGGCATGGGCGATGGGCCAGTCGATGCGGCTGACGCGGGCCGAATGGCGGACGGTGGTCGTCTTCGGCCTGTGCCAGAACGCGCTCTACCTCGGGCTCAACTGGATCGGGATGCAGTGGGTCGAGGCCTCCGCCGCGTCGATCATCGCCTCGATGATGCCGCTGCTAGTCGCCTTCGCGGGCTGGGCCTTCCTGCGCCAGCCGCTGCGCCCGCAGGCGGTCGCGGGGCTGGTCGTCGGAATTGTCGGCGTCGTCATCATCATGAGCGTGCGGCTGTCGCAGGGCATGAACCTGCTGGGTCTCGCGTTGTGCCTCGCCGCCGTGGTGGCGCTGACCGTCGCCACCCTGGCGGTGCGCGGCGCGGGCGGAGGGCCGAATGTCATGATGATCGTCGGCCTGCAGATGGCCGTGGGCGCCGCGGCCTTGGCGCTGCCCTCGGCGGTGCTGGAATGGGGCCGGCCCTTCGAATGGAGCGGGCGGCTGGTCGGTGCGCTTGCCTATTCGATTCTCGTCCCTGGCATCCTCGCGACCTTTATCTGGTTCCGGCTGGTGACCCGCATCGGCGCGGTCCGGGCGGCGGCCTTCCACTTCCTGTCCCCGCCTCTGGGTGTCGCCATCGCGGCGCTGTGGCTGGGCGAAAGCTTCGGCTGGTCGGACGTGATTGGCTCGGTCGTCGTGGCCATCGGCATCCTGATGGTGCAAATGGCCCGCGTGGCGCCTGCGCCTGCGGCCCGCCCCCTCGCGATCGAGCCGGGGAACGCTTGACGCCCGTCCGAGGTTGAGCGGCGATGCGCGCCGACGACTTCCTTCATCCGACCGACGCCGGGCTTTACTGCCCCCCGGGCGATTTCTTCATCGACCCGGTTCGTCCCGTGCCCCGCGCGCTGATCACCCACGGCCACGGCGACCACGCGCGGTCCGGCCACGGCGCGGTCATGGCCACGCGCGAGACGCTGGAGATCATGGCGATCCGCTATGGCGAGGACTTCACCGCCGCGCGCCAGCCGGCCGACGGGCCGGTTCGCGTGGGGGATGTCGAAGTCAGCTTCCACCCGGCAGGCCATATCCTCGGCTCGGCCCAGATCCGGCTGGCCTGCGCGGGCGGCCCGGTGATCACCGTCTCGGGCGACTACTGCCGCACCCCCAACCCCGTCTGCGCTCCGTGGGAACCCGTGCCCTGCGACATCTTCGTGACCGAGGCGACCTTCGGCCTGCCTGTCTTCAAGCACCCCAACCCGGCGGCAGAGACGCAGAAGCTGCTCGCCAGCATGGCCGAGTTCCCCGGCCGCCCGCATCTCGTCGGCGCCTATGCGCTGGGCAAGGCGCAGAGGGTGATCGCGCTGCTGCGGCAGGCAGGCTACGACGCACCGATCCACCTGCACGGCAGCGCCCAGCGGCTCAGCGAATATCATGTGGCCGAGGGCATCCCGCTGGGCGACCTGCGCCCCGCCACCACGCCGAAACAGATCGAGGGGCAGGTAGTCATCGCGCCTCCTTCGGCTTTTGCAAGCCCTTGGGTCCAGCGCTTCCGCGACCCGGTGATCTGCTTTGCTTCGGGTTGGATGGCCGTCCGCGCCCGTGCCCGCCAGCGCGGGGTGGAACTGCCGCTGGTCATCAGCGACCACGTGGACTGGCCGCAACTGACGCAGACCCTGTCCGAACTGCGCCCTCAGGAAGTCTGGGTCACCCACGGCGCCGAGGAGGCGCTGGTCCGCTGGTGCGAGTTGAACCAGCTTCGCGCCCGTCCCCTGCGGCTGGTCGGCTACGAGGACGAGGAAGAATGAGAGGTTCTTCTTCGTTCAAGTATCCCCCGGGGGCTCGGGGGGCGGGCAGCCCCCCGTCTGGCGGTGCCCCATGAAAGCCTTCGCTGCCCTGCTGGAACGGCTGGCCTTCACGCCTGCCCGCAACGCCAAGCTGCAGATCCTGCAGCACTATCTGGAACGCACGCCCGACCCCGACCGCGGCTATGCCTTTGCCGCGCTGACGGGCGATCTCAAGCTGCGCACGGTCACGCCGGGCCTGCTGCGCGGCTTGGCCGTCGAGCGCTTCGACGAGGTGCTGTTCGCGCTTTCCTACGACTTCGTCGGCGACCTTGCCGAGACCATCGCGCTGATCTGGGACGGCGAGCCGCAGGGCGATCTCTCCATCACCGAGGCAGTGCGCCTGCTGGAAACCACCGGCAAGGCCGGCCTGCCCGCCGCCATTGCGGGCGTGCTGGACCGGCTGGGCCCGTCCGAACGGCTGGCCTTTCTCAAGCTCGCCACCGGCAACCTGCGGATCGGCCTGTCGGCGCGGCTGGCCCGCACGGCGCTGGCGCAGATGGGGGCGCCCACGCTCGACGAGATCGAGGAGGTCTGGCACGGCCTCAAGCCCCCGTACCCCGAGGTCTTCGCCTGGGTCGAGGGCGGCCCGCGCCCCGACCGGGCGGCGCTGGCCCCGTTCCGTCCGGTGATGCTGTCCACCCCCATCGACCTTGACGAACTGCGCGCGCTCGACCCTGCCGACCATGTTGCGGAATGGAAATGGGACGGCATCCGCGTGCAGGCCGTCAGCGACGGGGGCATGCGCCGCCTGTATTCCCGGACCGGAGAGGATATTTCCGGCGCCTTTCCCGACCTCATTGCCGAGATGACATGGGAGGGCACGGTCGATGGCGAGCTTCTGGTCCGCAGCGAAGGGGGCGTCGCCAGTTTCAACGACCTGCAGCAGCGGCTGAACCGCAAGACCGTCAGCCGCGCCATGCTGCAAAGCCATCCTGCGGGCCTGCGCGTCTATGACCTGCTGATCTGGAACGGCGAGGATCTGCGCCCCCGCCCGCTGATGGACCGCCGCACCGTGCTGGAGGCGGCGGATTTCCGGTCCGACCGCATCGACATCTCGCCGCTCCTGTCCTTCGATACATGGGACGACCTCGCCGCCCTGCGGGCTGAGCCGCCCGACCCGGTGATCGAGGGCGTGATGATCAAGCGCCGCGACGCCCCATATGTCGGCGGCCGCCCGCGCGGCCCCTGGTTCAAGTGGAAGCGCGATCCCCGCGTCGTGGACGCGGTGCTGATGTATGCCCAGCGCGGGCATGGCAAACGCTCGGGCTATTACTCGGACTTCACCTTCGGCCTGTGGGCGGGCGACACGCTGGTGCCGGTCGGCAAGGCCTATTTCGGCTTCACCGACGAGGAGCTGCGCGAACTCGACCGCTTCGTGCGCAACAACACGACCGAGCGCTTCGGTCCTGTGCGCGCCGTTGCGCCCAAGCTGGTGGTCGAGGTCGCCTTCGAGGGCGTCAACCGATCCGCCCGCCACCGCTCGGGCGTGGCGCTGCGCTTCCCCCGCATCAGCCGCATCCGCTGGGACAAGCCGGCGGTCGAGGCCGACCGGCTGGACACGCTGGAGGCGATGATCGACGCGCCCAACGTCTTCGACGCCGAAGCCGCGCGGGCGGGCGTGCGGCACGGGCGGACCAAGCGGCGGGAGTGAGGGGTGGTGCGTGGGAACCACGCACCTTACGTGCAGACCATGAACGAAGGTTCCCCCCCGGCCGCCGCCACCCTGCCGCCCGCCTTTGCCGACTGGTTCGCGCAGCAAGGCTGGGTGCCGCATCCGCACCAGCTTGCGCTGCTTGAGGCGCAGGGCGACAGCCTGCTGATCGCGCCCACGGGGGGCGGCAAGACCCTGGCCGGGTTCCTGCCCTCGCTGGTGGAACTGTCCGAGGGGTGGAAGGGCCTGCACACGCTGTATGTCTCTCCGCTGAAGGCGCTGACGGCGGACATCGGCCGCAACCTCGCCCGCCCCGTGGGGGACCTGAACCTGCCGATCCGGGTCGAGGACCGCACCGGCGACACCAAGACCGGCGCCCGCCAGCGCCAACGGACCGACCCGCCGCAGATCCTGCTGACGACGCCCGAAAGCCTCGCCCTGATGCTGTCCTACCCCGAGGCGCCCAAGATCTTCGGCAGCCTGCGCCGCGTGGTGCTGGACGAGTTGCACGCGCTGGCGGAATCCAAGCGCGGCGACCAGCTGATGCTGGGGCTCGCGCGGCTGCGCAGCCTTGCGCCCGGCCTGATCGCCACCGGGTTGTCCGCGACGGTGGAAGACCCCCAGGCGCTGGCGGATTTCATGGGCGGCGCGCGGGTCGTCCATGCCGATCCCGGCCCTGACCCCGACATCGCCATGCTGCCGACCAGCCGGCCCCCGCCTTGGGCGGGGGCTGGCGGGCGCTATGCCGTCCGCGACGTGCTGAAGGCCGTGGCCGAGGCGCGCACCACCATCATCTTCATCAACACCCGCGCCCAGGCCGAGCTGTTCTTCCAGGCGCTCTGGGCCGAGAACGACCAGAACCTGCCCATTGGCCTGCACCACGGCAGCCTTGCGCGCGAGGCCCGCGCGCGGGTCGAGGCCGCGATGGCGGCGGGCGAGCTGCGGGCGGTGGTGGCGACGGGCTCGCTCGACCTCGGGATCGACTGGGGCGACGTGGACCTGGTGATCCAGGTGGGCGCGCCCAAGAACGTCAAGCGGCTGGTCCAGCGGATCGGGCGGGCGAACCACCGCTACAACGCGCCCTCGCGCGCGCGCATGGTCCCGGCCAACCGCTTCGAGGTGATCGAATGCATCGCGGCCCTTGAGGCCGTGCGCGAGCGCGACCTGGACGGCGACGCGCGGGGGCCGGGGCCTTTGGACGTCCTGTGCCAGCACATCCTGCTGACCGCCTGCGCAAGCCCCTTCGACGCCGATGCGCTGTATGCCGAGGTCCGCAGTGCCGGTCCCTACCGCGACCTCTCCCGCGCCGAGTTCGACGACTGCCTGAACTTTGCCGCCACGGGCGGCTATGCCCTGCGCGCCTATGACCGCTGGCAGCGGCTGATGAGCCGGGGGGCCTTGTGGGGCCTGCGCGACCCCCGCGCCGCCCGTGACCTGCGGATGAACGTCGGCACCATCGTCGAGGCCGAGATGACCAAGGTCCGCTGGAAGCGCGGCGGCGGGCTGCTGGGCGAGGTCGAGGAATCCTTCGCCGCGAGCCTCGTCCCCGGCGACACCTTCCTGACCGGCGGCCAGATCGTCCGCTACGAAGCCCTGCGCGAACTGGTGGTCGAGGTCAGCCCCAGCCCGCGCAAGGAACCGAAGATCGCCGTCTTCACCGGCGTGCGGATGCCCATGTCGGCGGAACTGAGCCACCGCGTCCTGTCCCTGATCGGCGATCCGGCGCGGTGGGAGGTGCTGCCCCAGCCCACCCGCGACTGGCTGTCGCTGCAGGCCGAGGTCTCGGCCGTGCCCCGGCCCGGCACGCTGCTGGCGGAAACCTTTCCGCACATGGGCCGCTGGCATCTCGCCGTCTATGGCTTTGCCGGGCACAACGCGATGCAGACGCTGGGCCTGCTGCTGACCCGCGCGATGGAAGAGGCGGGGCTGGGCCCGCTCGGGTTTTCCTCGACCGATTACGCGCTGCTCATCTGGTCGCTGGACCCGGTGACGGACCTTGCGCCCCTGCTGGATCGCGAGAGCCTTCGGGCAGGCTTGGGAGACTGGCTTGCGGGCAACGCGGTGATGAAGCGAACCTTCAAGAACGTGGCCATCATCTCGGGCCTGATCCACCGCAACATGCCGGGCGGGCGGCGGTCGGGCAAGCAGGCGACCTTTTCCACCGACATCCTGTATGACACGCTGCGCCGCCACGATCCCGACCACCTGCTGATGCGGATCACGGCGGCCGAGGCGGGCCGGGGCCTTGTCGATTTCGGCCGGATCGAGGAGATGCTGGACCGCTCGCCCGTCCTTGACCACCGGCAACTCGGCCGCGTATCCCCCCTCGCCGCGCCCTTGATGCTGGAAATGGGCCGCGTCCGGATCGAAGGGCAGGGCCGGATGCGGCTGGCCGAGCAGGAGGCAGAGGCGATGATGGAGGCGGCAGGGTTGCAGCTGACCGACGATCCCTCGGGCTTCGACGCGCCTGCGCCTGTTGCCGCCCGGCCCGAGCCGTCCCCCCGGCGCAAGGCGCGCCCGGCCCGATGACCGGCTTTGCCTTCACATGGCACGGCCTGAGGCTCGAGGCGCGCTGTTCCGGCGCCCTGTGGTGGCCCGAGGAACGTTGGCTGGTCGTGGCCGACCTGCACCTGGGCAAGTCCGAGCGCATGGCCCGGCGCGGCGGTGCCCTGCTGCCGCCTTACGAGGGGCTGGAAACCCTGCGCCGTCTCGAGGCCGAGGCCGAGGCGCTGGACCCGGCGGTGATCGTCAGCCTGGGCGACGGTTTCGACGACGACGCGGCGGCCGAGGCGCTTGAGCCCCAGGTGGCCGAACGTCTGGCATGTCTGGGGGCAGCGCAGGAGATCCGCTGGATTGCAGGCAACCACGACCCGCGCGCGGGCGGAGAAGAGACGCTGCGCATGGGACCTGTCACGCTGCGCCACCAGCCGGAAGGCGAGGGGCCGGACATCAGCGGGCATTTCCATCCGGTCGTGCGGCTGGCGGGCGCGCGCAGGCGGGCGCTGCTGATCGGGCCCTCGCACATGATCCTGCCCGCCTTCGGGGCCTATACCGGCGGACTGGACGCGGGGTCCGAGGCGATCACCCGCTGGGTGCCCCATGGCATCGCCGTGGCCTGCCTGCACAAGGCGCTGCCGGTGCCGCTACGGGCGGCCTGAACGGAAAAGTCCGCCGGATGAACCGGCGGCCCCTGATGTTTCTCGACCTGCCGCTCAGAAGCGGAAGTTCAGGCCCAGCTTGACGTTCGAGAACGAGGGCGTGGCGACCGAGGTCGCGCCGGGCACGATGTCCACGTCCGTCGAACCGAAGTCCGAGTATTCGTATTCACCGGTCAGCGACATCCGCTCGGTCAACTGGCGCTCGACGCCCAGACCGACCACGTAGCCGTCCGCGTCGTAGTCCTCGCTGGTGCCGTTGACGTTGTAGGTGAAGTCACCCTTCTGCCAGCCGGCGATCCCGTAGACCAGCGTGTCGGGACGGACCAGGTAGCCGGTCTTCAGGCGCAGGCCCAGCAGGTTGTTGACTTCCGACTCGAACTCGCCAGCCACGCCGAAATCGAAGTCGTCGCTGATGTCGCCCGCGACATAGGCGACTTCCGGGCCGACCACCCAGCGGTCGCGCTGCCAGCGATAGCCCAGGCGCAGCCCGGCGTTGGCACCCGACAGCTCGGCGCTGCCGATGTCACCGCCCGGGGGGCGAACGCCGATGTCGTCGTCGCCGCCGAAGGCATAGCCCAGCGTGATGCCGGCATAGCCGCCCTGCCAGTCGGAGGGGGCCGGCGCGACGACCGGAGCGGGCTCGGCGTCCAGGACCGGCGCGACGAAGCCGCCGGCATGGGCGGCAGGAACCGAAAGCAGGGCTGCGACCGATGCCGCGATCAGGTTGTTACGCACCTTGAACCTCAAGCAGTAAACGTGACTGCCGCGACAGGAACGCGGCTGTTTCTGGAATGATAACTGGCATGAAGACCGGCCGTTCCCAAGAGGCAGCCTGTCGAATTTCGGATTTCCCGAGGGATTGATGCAGTCCTGCCACCCTTTCAACCAGCAGTAGCAAATGCGTGAAGCAAGTCGCCTGTGCTGAGCTTTGCGCCAAAGGAACAAAAACTTGGCCTCTGTTCCTCAGGCAAAAATCGGGTGTCTTACCCTTCCCGGACGACGCGCAGGCATTTCATCCTGCGCGTTGCAGTTTTATCACGCGTCAAGATTTTCCACGCTCAGCGCATTGGTCTGGATGAAGTCCCGGCGGGGTTCGACCACGTCGCCCATCAGCTTGGTGAAGATGTCATCGGCCTCGGCCACGTCCTCGACCCGGACCTGCAGCATGGTGCGGGCAGTGGGGTCCAGGGTGGTTTCCCAAAGCTGTTCCGGGTTCATCTCACCCAAGCCCTTGTAGCGCTGCAGGCTCAGGCCCTTCTCGCCTTCCGCGAAGATCGCGTCCAGCAGTGACAGGGGCCCGTGGATCGGCTGCAGGCGGTCCCTGCGCACCAGCGTGACGCCGCCGGCATAAACCTCGCGCAGCGCGTCCGTCATGGCGCCCAGCCGCCGGCTTTCGCCCGAGCGCAGCATCGGCCCGTCCAGCAGGCGCGATTCCTCGACCCCCCGCAGCAGGCGCGTCAGGCGGATGCCGCCGTCCTGCGTGGGGCGGGCGGTCCAGCCGCGTTCATATTCCTCGGCGATCCTGTCCAATCGCGCGGCCACTGCCGCCCCGACCGCCGCCGCGTCGGCGTCGATGGCCCCGGGCGCCATTGCCCCGGCGATCGCCGCCTGCTCGGTGATGTGGGGCGGGTAATGCGTCGGATAGCTGCGGATGACGCGTCGTGCGGTCCGGGCCTCGTCCACGACGCGGGCGAGGTCTGCGCCCGTGATCTCCTCGCCGGAACCCAGCCGCAGCGCGGTGCCCTCGATCCCCTGCTGGATCAGATAATCCTCCAGCGCAGCCTGGTCCTTCAGGTAGACCTCGGACCGGCCCCGCGCGACTTTGTAAAGCGGCGGCTGCGCGATGTAGAGGTGCCCGGCCTCGATCAGCTCGGGCATCTGCCGGAAGAAGAAGGTCAGCAGCAGCGTGCGGATATGCGCGCCGTCCACGTCGGCGTCGGTCATGATGACAATCTTGTGGTAGCGCAGCTTGGACAGGTTGAACTCGTCCCGCCCGATGCCGGTGCCCAGCGCCGTGATCAGCGTGCCGATCATGTCGGAACTCAGCATCCGGTCGAAGCGGGCGCGTTCCACGTTCAGGATCTTGCCGCGCAGGGGCAGTACCGCCTGGTTCTGGCGCGAGCGGCCCTGCTTGGCGGACCCGCCGGCCGAGTCACCCTCGACGATGAACAGTTCCGCCAGCGACGGGTCCTTCTCCTGGCAGTCAGCCAGCTTGCCGGGCAGCGAGGCCACGTCCATCGCGGTCTTGCGGCGAGTCAGTTCGCGGGCCTTCCGCGCGGCCTCACGCGCCAAGGCCGCCTCGACGATCTTGCCGACGATCTGCCGGGCCTCGCCCGGATGCTCCTCGAACCATTCGGCGAGCTTCTCGTTCACCATGTTCTCGACCGCGGGCCGGACTTCCGACGAGACCAGCTTGTCCTTGGTCTGGCTGGAGAACTTGGGATCCGGCACCTTGACCGACAGCACGCAGGTCAGCCCCTCGCGCGCGTCGTCGCCGGTGAAATCTACCTTTTCCTTCTTCGCGATGCCGCTGTCTTGCGCGTATTTGCCGATGACCCGCGTCAGCGCGCCCCGGAAGCCCGCCAGGTGCGTGCCGCCGTCCCGTTGGGGGATGTTGTTGGTAAAGGGCAGCACGGTTTCATGGTAGCTGTCGTTCCACCACATCGCGATCTCGACGCCGATGCCGCCGCGCTCGCCGGTGATGAAGATCGGCTCGGGCATGACCGGGGTCTTGGAGCGGTCGAGATATTTCACGAACTCGCGGACGCCGCCCTCGTAGAACAGCTCGGTCCGCAGGGGCTCGGCCGGGCGCTCATCCTCCAGCAGGATGCGGACGCCCGAGTTCAGGAAGGCCAGTTCCCGCAGCCGGTTTTCCAGCGTCTTGAACTGGTAGTCGAGGTTCGAGAAGGTCCCGCCATGGGCGTTTTCCTTGGACGAGGCAAGGAAGCGGACCTCGGTCCCCTTCTCGCCCGGCGCGGCATCGCCCACGACGCGCAGGTGCTCGACCGTGTCGCCGTTCTCGAAGCGGGCGTAATGTTCCTTGCCATTGCGCCAGATGCGCAGTTCCAGCCAGTCCGACAGGGCGTTGACGACCGAAACGCCGACGCCGTGCAGACCGCCCGAGACCTTGTAGCTGTTGCTGTCGAACTTCCCGCCCGCGTGAAGCTGGGTCATGATGACCTCGGCCGCGCTGACGCCCTCGGTCGGGTGCATGTCCACGGGGATGCCGCGCCCGTTGTCGCGGACCGACACGCTGCTGTCGGCGTGGATCTTCACGCGGACATAGTCGGCATGACCGGCAAGCGCCTCGTCGATGCCGTTGTCCACGACTTCATAAACCATGTGATGGAGGCCCGAGCCGTCATCGGTGTCGCCGATATACATGCCCGGCCGCTTGCGGACGGCTTCCAGACCCTTCAGAACCTTGATGGAATCGGCGCCGTATTCGACCGGCTGCGCGGTGGCTGCGCTCATTGCTGACATTATCCTGCGATTGTTGCCCATGATATAGGGCTCGCGCGCGCGAATGTCACGGGAAACACACAAGATTTTGCGGGTTTTCCGGGTCCTTGGCAGGGTCTTGCCAGTGCGTCGTCAGCGTTCCTTGACGTAGGGCTCACCCCCCGCGCGGGGCGGTGTGGCACGCCCGATGAAGCCCGCGAGGATGATGACGGTCAGCAGATAGGGCAGGGCGCTCATCACCATCGAGGGGATGGTGACCGGCCCGAGGTCGAGTTCGGGATAGCGGTTCGCGACCGCCTCCATGAGCCCGAAAAGGAAGGTCGCCCCCAGCGCCCGCCAGGGCCGCCAGTTGGCGAAGATCAGCGCTGCCAGCGCGATATAGCCCCGGCCCGCCGTCATCTCCTTGACGAAGCCCGCGGACAGGCCGGTGGCGAGATAGGCCCCTGCCAGCCCCGTCAGCACGCCGCAGATCGCCACCGCCGCCCAGCGCAGGCGTGGAACGGACACGCCCGCCGTGTCGACCGAGGCCGGGTTTTCCCCCACCGCCCGCAGCCGCAACCCGAAGCGGGTGCGGTAGAGCAGCCACCAGGTTCCCGGCACGACCAGCGCCGCCACATAGACCAGCGCCGTGTGGCCCGACACGACCTCGGCGTAGAAGGGGCCGAGGACGGGGATGGCGCGCGCCGCCTCGGCCCCAGGCAGGGTGATGCTGCCGAAACGCGCCGCGCCTTCCAGCAAGGGCGTGCGGCCGCCCAGCGCGAACCAGCTCTGCCCCAGCAGCACCGTCAGGCCGGAGGCAAGGAAGTTGATCGCCACCCCCGAGATCAGCTGGTTGCCCCGGAAGGTGATCGCCGCCAGCCCGTGGATAAGCGACATCCCCACGGCCGCAAGGACCCCGGCCATCAGCCCCAGCCAGACGCTGCCTGTCACCGCCGCCGTGGCCGCCGCCGAGAAGGCCGCCATCAGCATCTTGCCTTCCAGCCCGATGTCGAAGACGCCCGCGCGTTCCGAATAAAGGCCCGCAAGGCAGGCCAGCAGCAGCGGCGTCATCAGCCGCACCGCGCTGTCGAGAATCTGCAGGATCGTTCCGTAATCCATGTTATATCCGCACAGCGGTGCCTGTTGCCGTAACCAGCAACATGTTGCCCCCACCGGGACTGATCTGCTCATAACCTATTGTTACGGCGACAGCACAATTCCCCCCCAGGCGTGCGACCTCGGTTTTCAAGTCGTTGATTGCTGACTGCCGTGCCTCTGACAGCGCCCGCTGCATGGCTTCGCTTCGTCCGCCGAAGATATCCCGGACTCCGGCAAAGGCGTCTCGAAAGACACTGACGCCTAAGCAACACTCCGTAGCAACAATTCCAAGACGTTCTCTGACCTCTCCAGGCGCCGTATGTTCAGTCGTCAAGAGAACATTTGCGGCCCGAGTGCTGATTTCTGCAGCAGTCTGCTCCGCTTCGATGCGTGTCTTTTCAAGCTCAACCTCGGTTCTGGGCAAGCATGTGAAGCAGATACCCGCCTTGTTGAGGTCCAAAGCATATACATTTTCTCCACACTCGCGGCACTTTTTCTTAAACATCAGCTTCTTCCCAGCAGCCGGCCCAGCGGCATCCTGACCATGTTGTCGAGCGCGCCGGTGAACAGGATCACAAGCGCCTGGATCACCACGATCAGCTCGCGCGGGATCGCCGTCCAGAGTGCGAGTTCCGCGCCCCCTTGGTAGAGGAACCCGAACAGCAGCGCCGCCAGCACGATCCCGACCGGGTGGTTGCGGCCCATCAGCGCGACCGCGATGCCGATGAAGCCCGCGCCCTCGGCACTGTTCAGAAGCAGCCGCCCGGCCTCGCCCATGACGTTGTTGATGGCCATCATCCCGGCCAGGCCGCCCGATATCATCATGGCGACCACGATGATCCGCGTGGGCCGGATGCCCGCGTAACGCGCGGCGCGCTCGGACCGGCCGAAGGCGCGGATCTCGTAGCCGAGCGGCGTGCGCCAGATCAGCAGCCAGACCAGCAGGCAGGCGGCCAGCGCGATCAGGAAGCTGATGTTGGCGGGCGTGTTCCTGCCCCACTCGATCCCCACTGCCGCCGCCATGTCGGTCAGGTGGGGCAGTTGCGTGGTCTCGGGGAAGGGGGCCGAGGCCGGGTCCATGCTGCCAGGTGGGCGCAGGACGTTGACCAGCAGCCAGTTCAGCAGCGCGGCGGCGAGGAAGTTGAACATGATCGTGGTGATGACGATGTGGCTGCCCCGTTTCGCCTGCAGGATCGCGGGGATGAAGGCCCACATCGCCCCGAAAAGCGCCGCCCCGATCATCGCGGCGGGCAGCGCGATCCCCCAATGCGGCCAAGGCAGCGACAGCGCCACCAGCGCGACGCCAAGGCCCCCGAGGCTCGCCTGTCCCTCGGCCCCGATGTTGAACAGCCCCGCATGCGCGGCCACCGCCACCGCAAGCCCGGTGAAGATGAAGTTCGTCGCGTAGTAAAGCGTGTAGCCCCAGCCGTAGGACGACCCGAGCGCCCCGGTGACCATCACCTTCAACGCCTCGACCGGGTTCTGGCCGATGGACAGGATCACCAGCGCCGAAATGGCGAAGGCAAGCGCCAGCGAGATCAGCGGCACCAGCACGAGGTCGGCCCAGCGGGGCAGGCGGGTCATCAGATCAATCCCTTGCTGGGTTCGGAGTGGGACGCCTCAGGCTGGCCCTGCTCGGGCGGGATGCCCGAGGGCGAGGCCCCCGCCATCAGCAGCCCGAGTTCGGCCGCCGAGGTTTCCTGGGGCAGCCTTTCGCCCATGATGCGGCCGTCGAACATGACGGCAATGCGGTCGGACAGCGCCATGATCTCGTCCAGTTCGACCGAGACCAGCAGGATCGCGGCGCCCGCGTCGCGCAGCTCGATCAACTGGCGGTGGATGAACTCGATGGCGCCGATGTCCACGCCGCGGGTGGGCTGGCCCACCAGCAGCAGGATCGGCCGGCTCTCGATTTCCCGCGCGACGACGATCTTCTGCTGGTTGCCGCCGGAAAAGTTCTTGGCCGCAAGCTCGGGATCGCGGGGGCGGACGTCGAAACGCTCCATCTGGGCGGCGGCCCTGCTGCGGATGGCCTCGTTGTCCATCAGCGCGCGCCCCGTGTCGCGGTGGCGGCCGAGGACCGTGTTTTCCCAGGCCGAGAACTCCATCACAAGCCCCTCGGCCTGCCGGTCCTCGGGGATGTTGCCGATGCCCGCGTGACGCCGCGCCCGGGCGTCGGTGCCGGTCAGGGGCAGGGCGCCGCCCGCCAGCCGGGCGGTCCCGGTGACCTGCGCGCCCGTCTCGGGATAGCCGCCGAGGATGTCCAGAAGCTGCGTCTGGCCGTTGCCGCTGACGCCGGCGATGCCCAGGATCTCGCCCGCGCGCACCGTCAGGTCGATGCCGCGCAACCGTTCCACGCCCGCACGGTCCACCATCCGCAACCCGCTGAGTTCAAGGACCGGTGCGCCCGGCGCGGCCTGCGCCTTGTCCACCCGCAGCAGCACTTTGCGCCCGACCATCAGCTCGGCCAGCTGCTCGGGCGAGGTCCGCGCCGTGGGCACGGTCGCCACCATCTCGCCGCGCCGCATGACGCTGGTGTTGTCGGTGATCTCCATGATCTCGCGCAGCTTGTGGGTGATCAGGATCACCGTCTTGCCGCGGTCCCGCAGGCCCTTGAGGATGCGGAACAGGTGATCCGCCTCGGCCGGGGTCAGCACGCCCGTGGGCTCGTCGAGGATCAGGATGTCGGCCTGCCGGTACAGCGCCTTGAGAATTTCGACGCGCTGCTGGTGGCCGACCGACAGGGTTTCCACCACCGCGTCCGGGTCCACCTCCAGCTGGTAGTCCGCCGCGAGCCGCCGCAGTTCCTTGCGCGCCCGCGATACCGAGGGCGCCAGCAGCGCGCCGTCCTCGGCCCCGAGGATGACGTTCTCGACCACCGTGAAGTTCGGCACCAGCTTGAAATGCTGGAACACCATGCCGATGCCCGCCCGGATCGCGGACTGGCTGTCGGTGATCCCGGCGTCGCGCCCGCCGACCAATATCTGCCCCGCGTCCGGCCGGTAGAAGCCGTAAAGGATCGACATCAGCGTGGACTTGCCCGCGCCGTTTTCCCCCACGATGCCGTGGATCGTGCCCGCGGGCACGATCAGGGAAATGTCGCGGTTGGCCTGCACCGGCCCGAAGGCCTTGGAAATCCCGCGCAGCTCGATCGCGGGCGGCGCGGTACCTTGCGTGCCGGACAGGGCCATCTGCCGTCAGTCCGCCGGGCAGCTGTTGTCGGACATGTAGTCGTGGGGCACGATCTCGCCCGCGATGATCCTGGCCTTCGCCTGTTCGACAGCGGCGGTCATCTCGGGGGTGATCAGGGGGGCGTTGTTATCGTCCATCGCCAGACCCACGCCGTCGGCCTTGAGGTCCATCAGCTTGATGCCCGGCTCGACCGCCTCGCCGGCCTTGAATGCCTCGTAGACCGAGTTGTCCACGCGCTTGACCATCGAGGTCAGGACCTTGCCCGGATGCAGGTGGTTCTGGTTCGAGTCGACGCCAATCGACAGGATGCCCTCGTCCGCCGCCGCCTGAAGGACGCCGATGCCGGTGCCGCCCGCCGCGGCATAGATCACGTCCGCCCCTTGCGCCTTCTGTGCGCGGGCCAGTTCGCCCCCCTTCACCGGGTCGTTCCAGGCCGCGGGCGTCGTGCCGGTGAAGTTGGTGATGACCTTGCCGTCGGGCCGCACGGACTTGAAGCCTTCGGCATAGCCGCAGCGGAACTTGTGGATCAGCGGAATGTCCATGCCGCCGATGAAGCCCACGGTGCCGGTCTTGGAGGCCATGCCCGCCAGCACGCCCGCGAGATACGACCCCTCTGGCTCGGCATAGACGTTGGACTGGACGTTCGGCTGATCGACCACCGTGTCGATGATGACGAAGCGGGTCTCGGGATAGTCGGGGGCAACCTTGTTCAGCACCTCGCCAAAGGCGAAGCCCGTGGTCACGATGGGGTTCAGCCCGGATTCGGCCAGCCGCCGCAGGGCCTGCTCGCGCTGGGCCTCGGACTGCATCTCGAGTTCCTTGTAGGTGCCGCCCGTCTCGGCCTTCCAGCGCTCGGCGCCGTTATAGGCGGCCTCGTTGAAGGACTTGTCGAACTTGCCGCCCAGGTCGAAGACCAGCGCGGGCTCGGCCAGGGCTGCGGCGGTGGACAGCGCCAGCGCGGCGAGGCTCGCGGCAAGGCGGAAGGTCAGGGTCATGGCGGCTCTCCCGTTGGGTCTGGGCGGATTACAGGAAAACCCCCGCGCGGCGTCAATCGGAAACGCCGCGACGGGCGCAGCGTTCATTGGGCAGAACGCGGCAACGGCGCCGACTGCCATCCTTGACGACAGACCTCGTGGGGCACCGTGAGCACTCCGGCTGCGGCCCCGTTCCCGGACGCAGGCACGGGACTGCGTCCGGCAGGCCGGCGCGGATTTCCCCGGCCGACCACTGATGCGCGGCGGTGACAGGGGCGATGCCGCCGCCGTGCCGCCGCTTTCCGGGCCCCTAGCTCAACCCTATAGTGTCCCGGCCCGAGGCGCCGACGAACGGCTGCCCGACCAACAGGACCCAGGAACGGCTCACCCGATGAAAAGACTGACTGCCCTTGCCCTTTCCGCGCTGCTGGCCGGCTGCGTGGTGGCTCCTCCGCCGCCCACCGTCGTGGTGGACCCGGTCCCGGTCGTCGTGCCGCCCCCGCCCGTCACCGGAGTCGCGGGCCTGCAATCGCGCGAACCCGATGGCTGCAAGGCGACGACCTACCGCTCGTCGATCGGCCAGCCCGGATCGGTGATCCCGACCCTGGGCATCACCCGGCAGTACCGCGTCGTCGAGTACCGGGGCATCGAGCCGCAGGAATACGACCCGCTGCGGATCGTCTTCCGGCTGGACGCCGCGGGCAACATCCAGGCCGTCGATTGCGGCTGATCGGAAAGGACATCACCATGCGCGCCCTTGCGCTTCTTCCCCTTCTGGCGCTTGCCGCCTGCGTCGAGCCCGCGCCCCCGGCCGAACCCGAGCCCGCCCCCGACCTGTGCAACGCCACGGCGATGCAGGGGCTGGTGGGCCAGCCCGCATCCGTGCTGCGCGACATGATGCTGCGCGCGGGCACGCGGGTCATCAATCCCGGCGACGCGGTCACGATGGACTTTCGCGCCGACCGCATGAACATCGAGATCGGGACCGGCGGGCGGATCGAGAAGGTCGCCTGCTACTGACCTGATGGTCCCCGAAACGGAAAGGGGCGGGCCTGCGGGTCCGCCCCTTTCTTCGTGGCGCTCGTCGCGGCCACTTCCGTGGAAGGCCCCCCTGCGCTATTCCATGCAGGGAATGCGACCCGCCGCGGCAGACGGCCGGCGCGGCAACGGAGGAACTCATGCGACATTTCACCCTCGGCGCGCTTTTCGCGGCTGTCCTGGCGGTGCCTGCAATGGCGGCCGACTATACCATCATCGCGCCCGCGAACCCGGGCGGCGGCTGGGACCAGACCGCGCGCACCATGCAGGACGTGCTGCAGAAGGAAGGCATCTCGAATTCCGTCCAGGTGCAGAACGTCCCCGGCGCGGGCGGCACCATCGGGCTTGCGCAGTTCGCCGAGCAGCACAAGGGCGACCCCAACGCCCTGATCATCGGCGGCTATGTCATGGTCGGCGCCGTGCTGACCAACAACTCGCCCGTCAGCCTGGCCGACGTGACCCCCATCGCGCGCCTGACCGGCGAGTATGAGGCGATCGTGGTGCCCGCCGCCTCGCCCCACCAGACGATGGCCGACTTGGTCGCGGCGCTGAAGGCCGACCCGGGGGCGGTCAGCTGGGCCGGCGGTTCGGCGGGCGGCACCGACCACATCGCCGTGGGCCTGATCGCCCAGGCGGCGGGCGTGGACCCGACGAAGATCAACTACATCGCCTATTCCGGCGGCGGCGAGGCGCTGGCCGCGATCCTGGGCAACCAGGTGACGGCGGGCGTGTCCTCGCTGGGCGAGTTCCAGAGCCAGATCGAGGCGGGCACCATGCGCCTGCTGGCCGTCAGCGCGCCCGAGCGGATCGAGGGTGTGGACGCGCCCACGCTGAAGGAAGCGGGTCTCGACGTCGAGCTGCAGAACTGGCGCATGGTCGCCGCGGCCCCCGGCATCACGGACGAGCAGAAGGCCGCCATCACCGCCGACATCGAGAAGATGGCGAAATCGGCCGGCTGGCAGGAGCAGCTGGCCACCAAGGGCTGGTCGGACACCTGGCTGGCCGGGGCGGAGTTCGAGGCGCAACTGGCCGCCGACACCGCCGCGACCGAGCAGGTGCTGAAGTCCATCGGTCTGGTGAAGTAAGATGACCGACCGCCCGCCGCCCCACACCGATCCGGCCCCCGATCCTGCCGAGCGCCCGCCCGAGCCGCATGTCGTCCATCCGTCGCTATTCGCGGTGGCGGCGGGGCTTGCGGTCATCGGCGCGGTCATGCTGTGGGACGCGGGCCGGCTGAGCGGGGCGGCGGGCTATTCCAACGTCGGTCCGGCGATGTTTCCCCGCATCATCGGGGGCGTGCTGATCGGGCTGGCCGTCTGGACCGCGGTCTCGACAGTGCGCCGCGACTTTCCCGACCCGCACCCTTCGGCCCACGGGCCGATCCTGTGGGTGCTGGCCGGGCTGACCGCGCAGCTTCTGCTGCTGAAGGTCGCGGGCTTTTCCATCGCCACGGGCCTTCTGTTCGCGCTGACTGCGCGCGGCTTCGGCAAGCGCAACCTTGCCGTCACGATTCCGGTGGGAATCGCCATGGCCTTCGTCATCTGGGCCGTTTTCTCGCAGGTGCTGATGCTGAACCTTCCGGCTGGCCCCCTTGAACGGCTGTTCTTCGGAGCCGCGCCATGAGCTCGTTCGACTTTCTCCTGCAGGGGCTCGCGGCCGCCGCGCAGCCGATGCTGCTGCTTTACGCCTTCATCGGCGTGCTGCTGGGTACGATGGTGGGCGTCCTGCCGGGCATCGGGCCCGCGCTGACGGTCGCGCTGCTGCTGCCCGTCACCTACGGTCTGGACCCGGCGGGCTCGCTGATCATGTTCGCGGGGATCTATTACGGCGGGATGTATGGCGGCTCGACCACGTCGATCCTGCTGAACACGCCGGGCGAAAGCGCCTCGATCATCACGGCGCTGGAAGGCAACAAGATGGCCCGGAACGGGCGCGGGGGCCCGGCGCTGGCCACCGCCGCCATCGGGTCGTTCATCGCGGGGCTGGTCGCCACCCTGCTGCTGGCCTTCCTGGCCCCCTACATCGTCCGCATGGCGCTGGTCTTCGGCCCGCGCGAATATTTCGCGCTGATGGTGCTGGCCTTTGTCACCGTGTCCTCGGCCTTCGGCGATTCGACGCTGCGCGGCCTGACTTCGCTGTTCCTGGGTCTTGCCCTGGGCTGCATCGGCATCGACCAGCTGACGGGTCAGGCGCGTCTGTCCTTCGGCTTCCCGGACCTTCTGGACGGGGTGGACGTGACCACGCTGGCGGTCGGCATGTTCGCCGTGGGCGAGGCGCTGTTCGTCGCGGGCCAGCACGCGCTTGACCGCGACCAGGTGCTGCCCGTGAAGGGCTCGATCTGGATGAGCCGCCGCGACTGGGCGCGCTCGTGGAAGCCTTGGCTGCGCGGCACCGCCATCGGCTTTCCCATCGGCGCCATGCCCGCAGGCGGGGCCGAGATCGGAACCTTCCTGTCCTATTCCGCCGAGAAGCGGCTGACGAAGCACCCCGAGGAATTCGGCAATGGTGCGATCGAGGGCGTGGCCGGCCCCGAGGCCGCCAACAACGCCTCGGCCGCCGGAACGCTGGTGCCGCTGCTGACACTGGGCCTGCCCACCACGGCCACGGCCGCCATCATGCTGGCGGGATTCCAGCAGTTCGGCCTGCAGCCGGGGCCCTTGCTGTTCGCCACCAACCCAACCCTGGTCTGGAGCCTGATCGCCTCGCTGCTGATCGCCAACCTGATGCTGGTCGTGCTGAACCTGCCGCTGATCGGGCTGTGGGTGAAGCTGCTGACCATCCCTAAGCCCTGGCTATACGCGGGCATCCTGATGTTCGCGACGCTCGGCACCATCGGCACCAATCCGTCCAGCTTCGAACTGGGAATGCTGATGGGCTTCGGCCTGATCGGCTACCTGATGCGGATGTTCCACTATCCCGTGGCGCCCATCGTCGTGGGCCTGATCCTGGGACCGATGGCCGAACAGCAGCTGCGCCGGGCCCTGTCCATCAGCCAGGGCGACTGGAGCGTGCTGGTCCAGTCCCCCGTCGCCGCCGTCCTGCTGACGCTGGCCGCCCTGGGGCTGATCGTGCCGCTGGTCCTGCGCGCCGTGGGCAAGGGCCAGATCCTGCAGGCGGTGGCAGCGGACGAGGACTGAGGCAACCCCTTGCCGCCAAAAACGCGATTTGCCCGTTGAACGGACGGGGGCGGGGTGCCACCTTGAAGGCATGACGGTCCAGCCCCTGATCCCGCCCAGCCCCGCGCCCGAGGTCGTGTCCTTCGACCGGCAGGAACTGGGGGTGATCCTGTCCCTTTACGGCCGCATGGTCGCGGCCGGCGAGTGGCGCGACTACGGCATGTCCTTTCTGCGCGACATGGCGGTCTTTTCCGTCTTTCGCCGCGCGGCGGAAAACCCGCTGTACCGCATCGAGAAGCGGCCGAAGCTGCGGAATGCCCAAGGCATGTATGCCGTGGTCGGCATGGACGGGCAGATCCTGCGGCGCGGCCATGACCTGCCCACCATCCTGCGCGTCCTGGAACGCAAGCTGATCCGTCCCGTCTGACCTCGCCGGGGAACCACCCGCCGTTCCCGCGGTTTGGGGCAGACAAGGCGGCTTGCCCCCGAACGGATGGAGATTGCGCGATGAAATGGACCCATGTGCAGGCGAACTGGCCCGCCTTCTACGAGGCCATCATTGAGAAATGGGAGGACGCCGACGAATCGACTCTGGACGAGATCGACGGCGACCAGCGCGCCTTTGTCCGCTACATCGCCGAGATCACCGAACAGGACGTCGAGGAAGCCCGCGACGAGATCAAGCAGTGGCTTGCCGGCGAGATCCCCTCGGACATCGTGATGGACCCGCTGCACGACAACCACTCGATCCGCCTGTCGGGCAAATACGTGGCCGAGGGCGAGGATGAATATGCCGACGACGCCCGCTTCGGGGATGACGACGATTACCCGGACGACGGCGACGACGAGGGCCGCTGAGCCGAGCCCTGCTCCTCCGCCCGCTCGGACCACCACAGGTCGGGCAGGAAGCCGGGCCAGTCGCCATAGGCCGTCGGCCGCGCCGGATAGCGCAGCCAGGCCGCATGGGCGATCCGGCTGACCGGCGAATAGCTGACCGGGATCACATAGCGCCCGGTCGTCAGCAGCCGGTCCAGCGCGCGTATGGCAGCGACGTGCCCGGCCTCGGTTTCAGCATTCACCGCCTTGGCGATCATGGCGTCCACCGCGTCGGATCGGACTCCCATCCAGTTGCGCGAGCCCTGCTGGTCGGCGCTGGCCGATCCCCAGTAAAGCGCCTGCTCGTTGCCCGGCGACAGGGACAGCCCGCGTTCGTACCAGGTCATGTCGAAGGCGAAGCGGTTGGTGCGTTCGACATATTGCGCGCTGTCCAGCACCGTCACGCGCGGCTGGATGCCCAAGGGCCGCAGCGCCTCGACATAGATGTCCACGATCTGCTGGACCTCGGACCCCGCCCGCATCGCGCTGCCTGACTGGTTCAGGACGATCTCGGGCGCGAAGGGGATGCCGTCCGCGTTCTTCAGCACGCCCTCCCGCACGGTCCAGCCCGCCTCGGCCAGCAGGCGTACCGCCTCGCGCAGCGACGCGCGGTCGAGCATCCGGTCCGAGCCCTCGGGCAGGGCATAGCCCTCGAAGGTGCCGGGCGGAACCTGGGCTGCGAAGGGCGCCAGCAGCGCGGCCTCGGCCGGATCGGGCGGGCCGGGGCGCATGGCCAGCTCCGAGTTGGCGAAATAGCTGGAGATCCGGGGATCGATGCCGCCGGTCAGGGTCTGGTTGATGAAGCGGTGATTGAAGGCCAGGATCATCGCCTGCCGCACGCGCCAGTCCGAAAACAGGGGCGAGCGGGTGTTCATCGCCAGTCCCATGATGCCGGACGGCCGGCGGTGCGGGATCTCGGACTTGACGACCCGGCCGCTGGTGAGGGCGGGGAAGTTGTATTCCGTGGCCCACTTGACCGCGCTGAGTTCGCGCCAGACATCGACCGCGCCCGCCTTGAAGGCCTGGAACATGGCGTTGCTGTCGGCGAAGTAGTCGTAGCGGATCTCGTCGAAGTTATACATCCCGCGCGTCAGGGGCAGGTCGCGGCCCCAGTAGTCGGGGTTGCGGCGGAAGCTGATGGACCGGCCCGGATCGACGCGGTCCACGACGTAAGCACCCGAGCCGACCGGCACCTCCAGCGACGAGGCGGCGAAGTCCTTGCCTTCCCATTGCGCCTTCTTCAGCACCGGTCGCAGGCCCATCAGCAGCGGCAGCTCGCGGTCGGGCTCCGAGAACTCGATCCGCAGCGAGCGTTCTCCGGTCTGCGTGATGCCCGACACCTTGCCCCAGGCGCCCGCATAGCGGGGATGACCCTCGGTCCCCAGCGTCTGGAAGGACCAGATCACGTCCTCGACCGTCACCGGCGAGCCGTCGGAAAACCGCGCCTCGGGCCGCAGCGTGAAGGCCACCCAGTTGCGCTGCTGATTCGTTTCCACGGTCTCGCACAAAAGACAATACAACGTGAAGGGCTCGTCCAGCGAACGCAGCATCAGCGGCTCGGCCACATGGACGCCTACGGACCACGCGGGATTGCCTTTCAGCACCCAGGGCTTGAGGGAATCGAAACTGCCCGGCTCGGCAAAGCGAATCGTCCCGCCCTTGGGTGCCCGGGGGTTGGCATAGGGCAGGGGAACAGCTTCCTCAGCAAGAACGGGTTTTCCAAACATTGCAAGGGCATGGGACGCCTCGGCGCGGCTTGGCAGCGGCATGGCTGCAACACATGCCAGTCCCAGAACGGCGGCCTTCAGCAGGCGGATGACTGCGAAATCATCAGGAAATCGAAGGTTTCGCATGGGTGCCTGTCCTGCTTTGCGCGGCTTGGGTGCCGGTTCTGCGGCCGAGATTAACCTTCTGGTCAGTTCGAGGCAAACTCGGCCCTTGGCGTGGCAGGGCGTTGGGCGTATATCGAAATCACTGCTCGATAGGTTTCTTGCCTGTATGAAACCTGCCTCATGACTTGGCGCCCGCTTCGTGCGGGCGTCTTTTTTTGTCCCTGAGGGACCCGAGGCACCTGCGGGAAGGGACTGGCGGACACGGTTTGCCCGGCGCTAAGCTCGGCAGCGAACTGGCAGGGGGACAGCAGGACATGGCGGACAGAGTGCTGGCGGGCAAGGCGGCGGTCGTCACCGGATCGAACAGCGGCATCGGCCTGGGCGTGGCCGAGGCGCTGGCCGCGGCGGGGGCCGACGTGGTCATCAACAGCTTCACCGACGCGCCCGAGGATCACGCGCTGGCCGAGCGGCTGTCGCGGGACCACGGCGTCACCGTCCGCTACATCCAAGGGGACATGAGCAAGGCCGAGGACTGCCGCGCACTGGTCGAGAAGGCCGGCCGCTGCGACATCCTGGTGAACAACGCGGGCATCCAGCACGTCGCCCCGATCCCCGAGTTCCCGGCCGAGAAATGGGACGCGATCATCGCGATCAACCTGTCCAGCGCCTTCCACACCACGGCCGTGGCGCTGCCGATGATGCGCAAGGCGGGATGGGGCCGGGTGGTCAACATCGCCTCGGCCCATGGCCTGACGGCCTCGCCCTACAAGTCGGCCTATGTGGCGGCCAAGCACGGCGTCGTCGGGCTGACCAAGGTCACGGCGCTGGAAACCGCGACCGAGTCCATCACCTGCAACGCCATCTGCCCGGGCTATGTCCTGACCCCCATCGTGGAAAAGCAGATTCCCGACCAGATGAAGACCCATGGCATGGGCCGCGAGGAGGTTATCGCCAAGGTGATGCTGGCCCGCCAGCCCTCGGGCGAATTCGCCACGGTCGAGCAGATCGGCGGCACCACGGTCTTCCTGTGTTCGGATGCGGCGGCCCAGATCACCGGCACGACCATCTCGGTCGACGGGGGCTGGACGGCGCTTTAAGCGCGCGGCCCCTCGTCCGCCACCACTTCGGCCAGCAGGAAACGGCGGAAGGCCTGGATGGCGGGCCGGTGCCGGCGCGCGGGCGGATAGACGAGCCAGTAGGCCTTGCCGTCCGACGCGGTGATCGGGAAGGGCTGGACCAGCGCGCCTGTCGCCAATTCAAAGCGGAAGAAGCGCGGCGTCAGCAGCGCAACGCCCTCGCCCGCCATGGCGGCGCGGGCCTCGTGGATCTGCGTGCCCAGCGTCAGCGCGGGCCGGGCCGGGTCGTCGCAGGACAGCACGCCCCCTGCCGCCGCCAGCCAGATCTGCCAGCCCGGCTGGTCCCGGTCGATCCAGGGCAGCGGCACGATCTGCGCGGGGTCCGTCAGGGGGCCGCGCCGCCGGATCAGCTCGGGCGACAGCATGGGCGTGAAGTTCACGGGAAACAGTTGGTGCGCCGTCAGCCCCGGCCAGTTGCCGTTGCCCATGCGGATCGCGACATCGAGGTCCTCGCGCGCGAAATCGACCAGGTGGTCCGAGGTTTCCAGCCGCACCGCGAGGCCGGGGTTCTCGGCCTGAAACCGCCCCAGCCGCTGTGACAGCCAGTTGCCTGCCAGCGTCGCCAAGGTCGAGATCGCCAGCCGCTCGCGTTCGCGCGCGGGCGCGAAGGCCGCGCGCAGCAGGTCGAAGGCCTCGTGAGTCGGCCCCGTCACGCGGGCGCCGAAGCTGGTCAGTTCGATGCCGCCGGGCTTTCGCAGGAACAGGGGACTGCCCAGCCGGTCGTCGAGCAGACGGATATGATGGCTGACGCCGGCCTGGGTCATGCCCAGCTCGCGGGCGGCGGCGGTGAAGGACATGTGCCGCGCGACCGAGTCGAAGACCCTCAGGGCTGCCAAGGGGGGAAGGTGATCCATCAGCCGCGCTTATGCCCCCATGACGAACCATGATTGGCAATGCGCCCCCGAGGCTAGCATCTTGCGGGAAGGCAGGAAAGCAAAGCCTCGGGAATCTGCGACATGGCGATCATGATGGAACACGGCGTGGCGCCGGCCACGCGGGGATGGCGACTGCGCAAATTGTGGGTCCGGCAGTGGCAGGCCCGGCGGGACCGCGCCACCGACGGATGGCAGGTGCGCCGCCGCTGGGTAGCCTGGCGCCGGGAGCGGCTGGACCGCCAGGAACTGGCGCGGGCGTCCACCCTGCCGGAATACCTGCGCAAGGACATGGGGCTTCCGCTGGGTATGCCCGTCCCCGAAGTCACCAACGGCGGCCGGACCTTCTTCGTCCGCGGCTGCCCGGACAGTACGCTGAGCGGCTGGCACTGGTAGCCCCCTCAGCCCAGCGTCGCCGGGCTGCCCGTCAGCATCAGCGGCCGCGCGCCCAGCCGCGCGGCCTCGGCCGGGTCATGAGTGACAAGGATCAGCCCCGCCCGGCTGTCGTCCAGAAGATGGGCGGTCAGGTCCAGCATCCGGCCCGCCGTGGCGGCGTCCAGCGAGGCGAAGGGCTCGTCCATCAGCAGGATCTGCGGCCGCGCGGCAAAGGCACGGGCGAGCCCCAGCCGCCGCTGCTGGCCCAGCGACAGCTGGCGCGGATAGGCGTCCTCGCGCCCCGCCAAGCCCACCTCGGCCATCAGCCGCCGAGCGGTCTCGCGGTCCGCGCCCGTGGGCAGGGTCACGTTCAGCAGCGCCGTCCGCCAGGGCAGCAGCGTGGGTTCCTGGAAGACCATCGCCAGTCGCTCGGGCACCTGCAGCACCCCTTCGAAGTCCTGGTCCAGACCCGCGACGATCCGGGCCAGCGTGGTCTTGCCGATGCCCGAGGGGCCGAGCAGGGCGACCCGCTCGCCCGCCGCCACCTCCAGCACCAGCGCGCCCAGCACGGGGCGGGTCCCGAAGGACTTGGACCGCAGGTCAAGGCGCATCCTGTCTCCAGCGGTTGGCGCGGGCCTGCCAGGGACGCAGCAGCCCGAGGTCGATCAGCATCATGATCGCCACGAAGGCCAGAGCCCAGGCCAGCACGCGGGCCACGTCGAAGCTTGAAAACAGCAGGTGGATCTTGAAACCCACGCCGTCGGATCGGCCCAGGAACTCGACCACCAGCACGATCTTCCAGATCAGCGCGATGCCGGACCGCGCGGCGGCGGCGATGGCCGGGGCCAGTTGCGGCAGGATCACGTGGCGCAGCCGCGCGAGGGGTCCCATGCGGAAGACACGCGCCATGTCGTCCAGCGCGGGCGAAAGCGCGCGCGCCGCCTCGCGCAGGATCACGGCGACGGTCGGGATCTTGTTCAGCGCCACGGCTAGGATCGCGGCGGTTTCGTTCAGCCCGATCCAGATATAGCAAAGGACGATCACCACCAGCGCCGGGATGTTCAGCAGGATCACCAGCAGGGGATTCAGCCAGCGGTCCGCAGCCGCCGCGCGGCCCATCCACAGCCCCAGCGCGCCCCCGACCAGCATGGCGGCGACAAAGGCGATGGCGACGCGCATCAGCGTCATGCCCGCGTGAAACCACAACTCGCCCGTGGCCGCGATCTCGGCCAGCCGCTGCAGGACCAGCAGGGGCGAGGGCAGGCGCCGCGGGTCGTCGCTGACGGCCGCGACCGCCGCCCACAGCACGATCAGCGCGGCGATCGAGACGATGCCGGGAAATGGCCCGCCCCGCGCCGGGCGGGGCCCCTGGTTTGCCGGGGCCTTACTCACCGGTCCAGAACAGCCCCGCCGGCAGTTCCGTCAGCCCGCCGGTCAACTCGTCCCCGCCGAGTTCCGCCATGACCGAGAACATCCGCTGCGCCGCCGCCGGGTCCACGTCCTGCGTCCGGGGGATGCCCGCGCGCCAGCCCTCGCGCAGCGCGGCGAACTCGGCATCGTCAGCGGCGTTCATGATCGGGCGCAGCTTGTCCCATTGGGCGTCGTCGGTGGCGAGGATCTGCTTGGCCTCCCACGAGGCGGCGGCGAGACCCTTCGCCAGCGCAGGATTCTGGGCGATCCAGCCTTCGCGCAGGACATAGCCCAGCAACGGGGTCTCGGGATCGAGCCCGAGGTCACGGGCGGCGCTGCCCACGTCGATGATCTCGCGCGCGCCCGCGGCCTCCATCTTGGCTTGGAAGTGCCAGAAATTGATCGCGGCATCGACCTCGCCCGTGTCGAGCGCGTTCATGATGATGGGCGGCGCCCCGAAGACCTGCTCGGTCGTGGTGGCGATGTCCTCGCCCCCGTCCCGGCGCGACCAGGCGCGCAGGATCAGCCAGCTCTTGTCCACCGGGCCGCCGGCGATGCCGATCTTCTTGCCACTCAGGTCGGCCAGAGACTGCACAGGGCTGTCGCCGCGCACCATCATGCCCCCGACCGAGGTCGAATAGGGCAGGAACACGAAGTCCGCTCCGGCGGCCCGCTGCTGGGCGACCCACAGCAGGTCCGAAACGATCGTGTCCACCTCGCCCCCCTGCATGGCGACCTGCGTGGCGGGGTTCCCGGCCAGGGGCAGCATCTTCAGCGTGAAGCCATGGGCGGCGTCGAGGCCCCGTTCGCGGATCGTTTCCAGTTCCCATGTGACGGTGCCGTTTTCCAGCGTGCCGACCGTGATCTCGGGCAGGGTCTGGGCCGTGGCGGGCGCGGCCAGCGCCAGCGCAAGGGCGGCGGTGACGGCGATGCGGTGAAGAAACGACATGGGCGGGACTCGCTGATCGGGGACGGCGGAACGGCCGCAGGCTGGCACGGGCCTGCCCGCCGATCAATCGCCGGATGGACGGTCTTGCGCCCGAGACATACGACCTTAGACTAAGGTCGGGTCTGTCGGCAGCGACTGGCCCCGTGGGGGAGGAAGACCATGACCATGACCAGCCAGAATGCCGCGCCCGAACCGGGCTCCGGCAGCGGACCCGTGTCCGCACAGCCCCGCCTGTCCGCCGACCGCGTCAAGGATATCCTGATCGTCGATGACCACCCGCTGATGTGCGACGCGCTGGCGCTGACGCTGAAGATCAGCTTTGGCCGCAAGACCGTCCGCACCGCCCGCAGCCTGGCCGCCGCCGTGGAACAGATCCGCACCCATGGCGCGCCCGACGCGGTGATCCTGGACCTGAACCTGCCCGACGCACGGGGGGCCGAAGGCATCGTCACCCTGCGCCGGCAGCTGCCGGACGTGCCGATCACCATGATCTCGGCCGATCTGGAAAACGCCATGATCTCGGCCGCGATGGCGGCGGGCGCGCAGGGCTATATCGCCAAATCGCTGGGCCGCGAGGCGCTGGTCGACAGCCTGCGCCGCATGTGGGAAGGCGAACGCGTCACCCCCGAAGGCTACGAGCCCGAGGCGAATGGCTCCGACGATGACGCGCGGGCCGAACTCGCCCGCCGCTTCGCCACCCTGACGCCCCAGCAGATGAAGATCCTGCGGCTGATCTGCCAGGGCAAGGCCAACAAGGAAATCAGCTACGAGCTGTCGATCGCCGAGGCGACGGTCAAGACGCACATCACCGCGATCATGTCCAAGATCAACGCCCGCCGCCGCACCCAGGCCGTGCTGCTGGCCAACAGCGCGCGGCTGTTCGAGCCGGGCTGAGCGATGGAGGGGGCCGGGCTTTCTCCGGTAACGCTGGGCGTCGAGGCGGCGGACCCGCAGGCGGCGGCCACGCTTGCGCGCGGGCTTGAGGGCTGCGACCCGGCGCTGGTGCTGCTGTTCGGCTCGCCCCGGACGGCGCTGGACCCGCTGGCGCGGCAACTGGCCGACGCCCTGCCCGAGGCCTGCATCGCCGGCTGCTCCTCTGCCGGAGAGATCGGGCCGCAGGGCTATCAGCGCGGCACCGTGGTCGCCATCGGCTTCCCCCGCCAGGCCTTCCGCGCTCGGGCCGTGGCCCTGCGCGACCAGCAGGCGATCCCCGTCTCGGCCTGGCTGTCCGAACTGCGCCAGTTGCGCGACGCCTTTCCCCCGAACCCCGGCTGGTCGCGCTTCGGCGTGCTGCTGGCCGACGGCACCGCCTGCCACGAGGACGTGGTGGTCGCGGCCATCGACGCGGCCCTGCCGGGCCTTCCCGTCGTGGGCGGCTCGGCCGGCGACGGGCTGGCCTTCGAGGAAAGCTGCCAGATCCTCGGTGGCGCCGTGGTGCCGGGGGCTGCGGTCTTCGTGCTGGTGGAAACGGCGCTGGAAGTGGCCGAGGTCAGCTTTGCCCATTTCACCCCCACCGCCCGCCGCGCCGTCGTCACCCGCGCCGACCCCGGCCGCCGCGAGATCCAGGAACTGAACGCCGAGCCTGCCGCGCAGGAATACGCCCGCCTCGCCGGGCTTGACCCCGACCGGCTGGAGCGTGCCGATTTCGCCCGCCATCCCCTGCTGCTCAAGACCGGGCGGCGCCACCATGTTCGCGCGATCCGCGGCCTGGGCGAGGATGGCGGCCTGCGGCTTCTGTCGGCCATCGAACCGGGCACCGTGCTGACGCTGGGGCAGGCGGGCGACGTGACCGAAGGCTTCGCCGCCGCGCTGGACGCCCTGCCGCGCCCGCCCCTGATGGTGCTGGGCTTCGACTGCATCCTGCGCCGCTTGGCCGTCGAGCAGGCGGGCATGACCGACGTGATGACCGACCTCTTCGGCCGCTACCGCGTCTGCGGCTTCAACACCTATGGCGAGCAGATCAGCGGCATGCACGTCAACCAGACCTTCGTGGGCCTGGCGCTGATGGAGCCGGCGGGTCCGTGATGCTTCCCGACACCGAAGATGCCGACCGCCGCGCGGCCAAGCTCGAGCGCATCGCCCAGGTGCTGATCGACCGCGTGGACCGGCTCGAGGAAACGCGGGGGTCCGCCTGGTCCATGTTCCAGGCCGCCGTCGCGCTGGAACAGGAGGCCTTGGCCCGCACCCGCGACCTGGAACGGGCGCTGGCCGATCTGTCGGAAAAGAACCGCGACCTCGCCGTGGCCCGCGCGGCGGCGGAAGAAGCGAACCGCTCGAAGACCCGCTTCCTGCGTGCGGCCAGCCACGACCTGCTGCAGCCGCTGGCCGCCGCCCGGCTGTTCCTGTCGGCGCTGACCGACACGGACCTCGACCCCCTGCAGCGCGAACTGACGGGGCGGCTCGCGGGCGCCTTCGAATCCGTCGAGGAACTGATGCACGCGGTGCTCGACATCAGCCGGCTCGACAGCCAGCGGATCGAGTTCCACCGCAAGCCCGTCGAACTGGACGCGCTGTTCCGCCGCCTGGCGGTCGAATATGCGCCGATGGCCGAGGCGAGCGGGCTGCGGCTCAGCTTCGTTCCCACGGCGGCGGTGGTGGACAGCGACCCCACCTTCCTGCGCCGCATCGCGCAGAACCTCGTGTCGAACGCGATCAAGTATACCGAGACGGGCGGCGTGGTCGTCGGCGTGCGCCGCCGCGCGGGCCTTGTCTGGCTCGAGGTGCGCGACAGTGGCGTTGGAATCTCCGAGGCCGACCGCGCCCGCATCTTCGACGAGTTCCAGCGCGCCGTGCGCGAGGGCGGGCCGCAGGGCATGGGCCTCGGCCTGTCCATCGTCCGCCGCGCCTGCGTCAAGCTGGGCCACCCGGTCGAGGTCGACAGCCAGCCCGGCCGGGGCACCGTCTTCCGCGTGGGCCTGCCGCCGGTCCAGCCGGGTACCGCCCTGGACGACCCGGCCGGCGACGCGCCGCGGGGCCTGCGCGCGCGGGTGGCGCTGATCGTGGAAAACGACGCGGCCATGCGGCGGGGCTACGAGCTGATGCTCGCCGGCCGCTTCGGCATGATCGCCCGCGCCACCGGCGGTACCGCCGAGGCGCTGGCCGCGACGGGGCAGGACGATCCCCCCGACGTGATCCTGGCCGACTACAACCTGGACAACGGCGACACCGGGATCGCCGCCATCCAGGCGCTGCGCGCGGCGGCGGGCCAACCCATCCCGGCCGTGATGGTGACCGCCCAGCGCGACCCCCGCATCGCCCGCGACTGCGCCGCCATCGGCGCGGCGCTGGTGGAAAAGCCGGTCTCGCCCGAGGAACTGGGCGCGGTGCTGTCCCGCGCCCTGTCGCGCTGACGCAGCCGTGAGCGTGCGGGGGGCTTGGCAAGCGAACCGCGCCGCGACATCGTGTCGCCCGAGGGAGGACTGACGATGCGACAGCGGAAAGGCCTGCGCGGCCGTCTGGCCGCGGCGATGCTGGTGGGCTGCCTGGCCGGGACGCCCGCGATGCTGGCGGCGAACGAGGCGAGCGATCTCATCTTTGCGGACCGGGGACCCTGGAACCTGGCGGACCGGACGCTGACCTGGTCGCTGGTTCACAAGGGCCCGGCCTCGCCGGCCTTCGTGGCGGTCGAGAACGGGCAGATCACGATGACCGAGGTGACGGACCCCTCGGACGGCAAGCCCGTGCTGCAACTGGAACAGAAGGCCACGGGGCGCAACCTCAAGATCGGACGCTTCCCCGTTTCGGGCGGCGACCCCAGCGTGGTGTTCTTCCTGGAAAGCACCACCCGTGACATGGCGACCCTGACGGGCGGCAATCCCGACTATATCCGCAACCGGATCAAGGACGCGGTGTTCCGGGGCGGCGTGGTCGCGCGCGACGGCGGCGTCACCACCGTGGTCGCCCGACCCTTCGAGGCGGACCCGAACCGCGCCCGCATGGGAGGCTTCGAGACGCTGCAGCTGCGCTTCGTCCTGGGCGAGGACCCCAAGGCCCCGATCCGCGAGATGGTCGCCGAAACCGCCGGTCCAGTGGCGGCTGCCCTCCCGCGCGAGATGGCGGGGCAGGTCATCGCGCCCGCGCCCTATCGCCACGCCATGGTGCTGCAGTGAAACGCGCGCTGGTCCTGCTCGGGCTGCTGGGGGCGCCCGCGGCCGCGCAGCAGGTCAACGACTATCCGACCGAGGCGCGGGTGGAATACGCGGTCGCCTGCATGGCCACGAACGGCGAAACGGCGGATGGCCTGCAGCGCTGTTCCTGTGCCATCGACGCCATCGCGGCCGTGCTGCCTTACGAGGATTACGTCAGCGCCGAGACGGTGCTGCGGATGCGGCAGACGACCGGCGACCGCTCGGGCATGTTCAAGGGGGGCGGATTGATGGAGGCGATGGTGGCCGACCTGCGCCGCGCCGAGGCCGAAGCCGAGATCCTCTGCTTCTGACCGGCCGCCCTTGACCTCGGCCGCCCGGAAGGGTTCGGTCTGCCCGGACACTCAACCGAGGGCGAACATGGATCTGGGCATCAGGGGCAAGAAGGGGCTGGTCTGCGCGGCCTCCAAGGGACTGGGGCGCGGCTGCGCCGAGGCGCTGGCCGCCGAGGGCGTGGACCTCGTCATCAACGCGCGCGGAGCCGAGGCGCTTGAACGCACCGCACGCGAGCTTTCCGACCGCTACGGCGTCACCGTCACGCCGGTCGCGGCCGACATCACCACCGAGGAAGGCCGCGCGAAGGTGCTCGATGCGCTGGGCGGGCAGGCCGACATTCTCGTGACGAACGCCGGAGGCCCGCCGCCCGGCCTCTGGACAGACTGGAGCCGCGAGGACTTCATCCGCGCCATCGACGGCAACATGCTGTCGGCCATCGCGCTGATGCAGGCGCTGGTGCCCGGCATGATGGACCGTGGCTGGGGCCGGGTCATCAACATCACCTCGGCCGCCGTCCGCGCACCCATCCCGCAGCTCGGCCTGTCGAACACCGCGCGCAACGGCCTGACCGGCTTTGTCGCCAGCATGTCGCGGCAGGTCGCCGAAAAGGGCGTCTGCGTGAACAACCTGCTGCCCGGCATCCATGACACCGACCGCGCCACCTCGCTGGACCAAGGCGTGTCGAAGGCCCAGGGCATCAGCCCTGACGAGGCGCGCGCCCGGCGCGAAGCCACCATTCCGACCCGCAACTATGGCCGGGCCGACGACTTCGGCGCCGCCTGCGCCTTCCTCTGCTCGCAGCAGGCGCGCTTCATCGTGGGCCAGAATCTGGTCCTGGACGGCGGCGCGCTGAACGTCACCGTGTGACGCGGGAACAGCAGGGTCACGCCTCGTGGCGCGGCCCTGTTGTTTCTTCTTCGACTGAATATCCCGGGATCGTCGTATACGACGATGGGGCAGAGCCCCGCCACGGCGGATCAGCCGCCGACCAGCACCGTCCACCAGACCTTGTTGGTCGGCTCCTGGAACCAGCCCATGCCCAGTTCGCGCGCGGCCGGGTCCATCAGGATGTCGCGGGTGTCGCGGGTCTGCATCCAGGCGCCCAGCGTGCTGATCTCGTTCTCATAGGTTTCCGAGATGTCCTCGCCCAGGAGCCGCCCGGCATAGCCCTGGCGGCGCACCCGCTCCAGCGGCGAGGAGCCGTCCGAACCGAAGTGCCAGGCCCTGTTCTGCGCCGACATGTCGCGGGAATGGGCCATGGCGGCGGCGGCCAGCTGCGGGCTCAGCGTCAGCGCCTGCAACCCCTGCTGGGTGCGCAGCAGGTTGATCTGGGTCAGCACGCGGGTCGGGATCTCGGCCTCATCGCGCG
Source organism: Paracoccus niistensis (assembly GCF_042432925.1). Taxonomy (NCBI): domain Bacteria; kingdom Pseudomonadati; phylum Pseudomonadota; class Alphaproteobacteria; order Rhodobacterales; family Paracoccaceae; genus Paracoccus; species Paracoccus niistensis. Next base: position 233,630 of record NZ_JBHLWE010000041.1, read on the forward strand.
GGGTGATCCGGTAGGCCACGGGAATCGGCTGCCCGTCGGGCCCGACCTGGGGAACTGGGCGGACGGCGCAGGCCGACAGGGTCATCAGGGCCAGGACGGCGGCAAGGGTCAGCTTGGTCATGATCGGGTCCGTTCAAGGGTTTGTGCCCGATTACCGGACGGGATTCGGGCCTTCAAACCCAAGAATGCGTGTGGCGCCACGATGCCCGTGCGGGCGTTGCATCCGTGCCCGGTTCAGGCCTGGGCGGGCTCGCTTTCGTCGTCCTCGACCGACAGGATGGCAGGCACGGCGGGGCAGGGCAGAAGCCCGTTCATCGCCACGTCCCCCAGCGTCGTGTTGTGCAGGAAGACATAGACATGGGCCGACAACCCTTCCCACAGCCGGTTGGTCAGCGACTGCGCGCGCGTCCCGCTCTGCCCGCCCGAGGCGCCGGCGCCCACGTGCAGCGCGCTGACCGTCTCGTCGACGGCGCCCAGGATGTCGGCCACCCGGATGGCCTCGGGCGCCCGCGCCAGCTTGTAGCCGCCGCCCGGGCCGCGCACGCTTTCGACCAGCCCCGCGCGGCGCAGCCGCACGAACAGCTGTTCCAGGTAGGGCAGCGAGATGTTCTGCCGTTTCGAGATTGCCGCCAGCGTCGTCAGCCGACCGGGGCTGGTCGCCAGATCGACCAGCGCGACCATCGCATAGCGGCCCTTGGTGGAAAGCTTCATCTGCGCGCCCCCTGTCCTGACGGGCGGTCCAGACGGGCGGGACAGATTGACGCCGTCTTGCGCCCTGCGCTAAGCCCGCCCTGCCGTTTCTTGCGGAAACCGGCTGCGCGTCCCAGATGTCCGTCTAAGGTCTGCCATCCGCTGCGTCAAGGAACCCGCCCGGCGTCGCCGCGCGGGCCGCGCAGGGTCAGCCGAACAGGAGTGTCATGCCCGAGCTTATCTTCCCCGGACCCGAAGGCCGCCTGGAAGGGCGCTATCACCCGCAACCCAAGCCCGATGCCCCCATCGCCATCGTGCTGCATCCGCATCCGCAATATGGCGGAACGATGAACAACCGGGTAGTCTACAACCTGCATTATGCCTTCCACCGGATGGGCTTCACGGTGATGCGCTTCAACTTCCGGGGCGTCGGCCGCAGCCAGGGCGAGTTCGACCAGGGCATCGGAGAGCTGTCGGACGCCGCCTCGGCGCTGGACTACCTGCAGGCGATGAACCCCAATTCAAAGCACTGCTGGGTCGCGGGCTTCAGCTTCGGCGCCTGGATCGGGATGCAGCTTCTGATGCGCCGGCCCGAGATCACGGGCTTTGTCAGCGTGTCGCCGCCCGCGAACATGTATGACTTCAGCTTCCTCGCGCCCTGCCCCTCCTCGGGCCTCATCATCAACGGCACCGCCGACCGCGTGGCGCCCCCCAAGGACACCAACGCGCTGGTCGCCAAGCTGCGCGAGCAGAAGGGCATCACCATCACGCATGAGGAAATCGAAGGCGCGGACCACTTCTTCCGCGACGACGAGGCCCACATGAAGCCGATGATCGACACCGTGCAGGCTTACGTGCGCAAGCGGCTGACCGAGACGACGCGCTGAAAACGGGCGCGCCCCCGGGCGGGGGCGGGCCGCCGCCGGTCGGGATCAGCTCGCCAGCGCGACCCCGTTCTTGCCGTGGCGCTCGGCCAGCTTGCGGGCCAGGCGGCCGGGCACGAGCTGGCGGGCAGGGGGGAAGCCGTCCTCACCCTCGCACAATTCGGGGAAAAGCGCGTGGATCTCGGCCGCCGCGGCCTCGCCCAGCGCGGCCAGCGCCACCGGGCCGGGGTAAAGCGATTCCGTCTCGGCCCCGTTCGAGACCAGCACCTCGTGATGGTCGAACATCAGGTGCAGATAGGTGACGTCGCGCGCCGCCTCGTCGATCTCGATGCCGGGCAGGGACAGAAGCTGCTTGGCGGCGACCAGCACCTCGGCCGCGCCGAACATGCGCACCGCGATGGCCGAGCGCACCAGGATGCGATGCTGGGGCGAGACGATCAGGTCCCGTGCGGGCTGCCCCGCGCCCAGCGCGCCCGCCTTGATGCGGATCGGGCGCAGGTTCGGCTGCGCCGCAAGCTCGGCCGGGCGCAGCACCCGGCGGCCGATCCAGCGGAGGGGCTGCAAGCCGTTGTCGCGTGTCCAGACGAGATCGCCCAAGGCCAGGTCCTCGACCGGGCGCTCGCCTTGGGCGGTGCGGATCAGGGTGCCCGCGGTGAAGCAGGGCACGATCGGAAGATCGAAGATATCGGGGGTGAAGGAAATGCGCGACGACGGATAGATGGTCGCCGGAAACGGCTTTGCCTTCAGGATGGTGACGCCGCGCAGCCCGTCGATGTTCTTCCAGTCCCTGAGCGTATCGACCGAAGGGCGGAAGAACATGTCGCCATTGGCCATCTGGATCAGCACACCCGATTCATCGGTCGTGCATCCATCGGGAAGGGTCAGCCTGTAATCGACCTCGAAGAAGCCGGTGATCTGCGTCGAAATCTTTTTGCCCGATTGCGGCGACACATAGGTCATCGCCGAGGGCTGGTCCTTGTTGTAGCTGGACGAAAAGCCCCATTCAGGCTTCCACCATTCCCCGACCTTGTATTCCTTGCCGCTGAGCGCGACCGGCTTGATTTCGGCCGGGCCGAAGGCATCGTAGCCCACAAGGGCATTGGCCTCGTTCTGCGTCGCCGGTGAATTGGCGGTGGAATTGAATTGCGGCTGATTGCCGAACCAAAGCAAATTGACCGTGGCCACTGGAAACATCCTGACGTGTAAACTGGTAACAGTTCTCGTCTTTAGCTTGTCCTATGGCCTTCGATGAAGCTGTACTTCCGGACAGTTTTAGTCAAAAACGCCGCTAATCGGGTGTAATCCGAATTTGACGTGGCGGCATCTAGCGGCATCCCTTTGCACCCGGATGCTGCGGCATACCATCGCATACCGTCTTCACATCCGGGCGGATCGGCGCTATGGGCCCGCAACGCCAACGCCCAAGGGGAGCCTCCCATGACCAAGATCAAGGTAGACAATCCCGTCGTCGAACTGGACGGCGACGAGATGACCCGGATCATCTGGGACTTCATCAAGAAGAAGCTGATCCTGCCCTATCTGGACATCGACCTGAAATACTACGACCTCGGCATCGAGGAGCGTGACCGCACCGAGGACCAGGTCACCATCGACGCGGCCAACGCGATCAAGCAGCATGGCGTCGGCGTCAAATGCGCGACCATCACCCCCGACGAGGCGCGGGTCGAGGAATTCGGCCTCAAGAAGATGTGGAAGTCGCCCAATGGCACCATCCGCAACATCCTGGGCGGCGTGATCTTCCGCGAGCCGATCATCGCCCGCAACGTCCCCCGCCTGGTTCCCCACTGGACCCAGCCCGTGATCGTCGGCCGCCACGCCTTCGGCGACCAGTACAAGGCCACCGACTTCCGCTTCCCCGGCAAGGGCACGCTGTCGATCAAGTTCGTCGGCGAGGACGGCGAGACGATCGAGCACGAGGTGTTCCGCTCGCCCGGCGCCGGCGTGGCGATGGGGATGTACAACCTGGACGACTCGATCCGCGACTTTGCCCGTGCCAGCCTGAACTATGGCCTGCAGCGCGGCTATCCGGTCTACCTGTCCACCAAGAACACGATCCTCAAGGCCTATGACGGCCGCTTCAAGGACATCTTCCAGGAGGTGTTCGACGCCGAGTTCGCCGACGGGTTCAAGGCCAAGGGCATCACCTACGAGCACCGGCTGATCGACGACATGGTGGCCTCGGCGCTGAAGTGGTCGGGCGGCTATGTCTGGGCCTGCAAGAACTACGACGGCGACGTGGAATCCGACATCGTGGCGCAGGGCTTCGGCTCGCTCGGGCTGATGACCTCGGTGCTGATGACGCCCGACGGCAAGACCGTCGAGGCCGAGGCCGCGCATGGCACCGTGACCCGCCACTACCGCGAGCATCAGAAGGGCAAGGAAACCTCGACCAACTCCATCGCCTCGATCTACGCCTGGACAGGCGGGCTGAAGCACCGCGCCAAGCTGGACGGCAACGAGCAGCTGCAGCGCTTTGCCGAGACGCTGGAGCGCGTGACCGTGCAGGCGGTCGAGGACGGCTTCATGACCAAGGACCTCGCCCTGCTGGTCGGCCCCGACCAGAAGTGGCTGTCGACCATGGGCTACCTGGAAAAGGTGGACGACTACCTGAACAAGGCGCTGGCGGGCTGACCGCTGCCCCTTTGCGGGAAACGGAAACGGCCGGGCGATTGCCCGGCCGTTCTCATGTCGTGCCCAGAGAAAGATCGCGCCCGCGCCGCAAGTCGCCGGGCGCGATCCTCCTGCCGGTCAGCTCGACTCAGCTCGACGGCCCGCGCGGATCGTCGCTGTCGGGATACCAGTCCACGATGGCGACCTGCGTGGCGGCGCCGGTCGCGCGCAGCTTTTCCGCGAACTCGGCCGGGTCGTTGCCACGGTGGTGATAGGGGATGACCATCTTCGGCGCCATCTCGGCCACGCCTTCGACCGCCTGGTCCACCTCCATCGTGTAGGGCAGGTTCATCGGCACGAAGGCGACGGCGATGTCCTTCTGGGCGCGGAACTCGGGCGTGGCCTCGGTGTCGCCCGCGATGTAGATGCGGCCGTGGTCGGCCGAGGTCAGCACATAGCCGTTGTCGCGCCCCTTCGGGTGATACTGCAACCGGTCGGGCGTGGTGTTGTAGGCAGGCACGGCCTCAATGGGCATCCCCGCGACCTCGCCCGTGTCGCCGTTCTTCATCACAGTCGCCCGCGCCCGAAGCGCCTCGGGCAGCTTCTCGGCGACCGCCGGGTTCACGATCAGCGCAACGCCCTCGGTCACGACGGCGGCCAGCGTCTCGGCGTCGAAGTGGTCGCCGTGTTCATGCGTGACCAGCACGGCGGCGGGCGTCCCGGCCGAGGCATAGCGCTCGGCCCCGCCCACCGGGTCCACCAGGATCTTCTGGCCGCCCAGCGTCAGCATCAGGCTCGCATGGCCGAAGGGGGTCAGGAACTCGGGCGCGGCCGCGGTTCCAGGGGCCGCCGCCTGCGCCCGCAGCATGGCGGGCAGGCTGGCCGCGGCCCCCGCGGCCAGGGCGGCGGCAAGGGTCTGGCGTCGGTTGAGGCGCATCGCATGTCTCCGAAGATTGAGGGGCGACGATCAATTCCCGCGCGCCACCCCCGGTTCCCCACCCCGCGGGTCTTTCCCCCGGGGCCCCCGCAAGCTATCTCCACGCCATCCCCAGTCTCGGAGCGCCGCCGATGAAAGCCGCCGTCATCACCTTCCCCGGGTCCAACTGCGACCGCGACCTCCTTGTCGCGCTGAAGGCCGCAGGCGCCGATGTCGCCCGCGTCTGGCACAAGGACGAGGCGCTGCCGCAGGGGACCGACCTTGTCGCGGTGCCGGGCGGCTTCTCCTTCGGCGACTACCTGCGCTGCGGGGCCATCGCCGCCCGCTCGCCCGTCGCGGGCGCGATCCGCGACCATGCCCAGCGGGGCGGCTATGTGCTGGGCATCTGCAACGGCTTCCAGGTGCTGACGGAACTGGGCCTGCTGCCCGGCGCGCTCATGCGCAACGCGGGCCTGACCTTCATCTGCAAGGACGCCGCCCTGCGCGTCGAATCGCGCGACAACGCCTTCCTGTCGGCCTTCTCGGACGGCGAGGAGATCACCTTCCCCGTCGCCCATCATGACGGCAACTACCAGATCGACGCCGAGGGCCTGGCCCGCCTGAAGGCCGAGAGTCGCATCGCGCTGACCTATCGCGGCGGCATGAACGGCTCGATGTCGGACATCGCGGGCGTGCTGTCGGAAAACCGCCGGGTGCTTGGGATGATGCCGCATCCTGAACGCGCGGCGGAAGCGGCGCATGGCGGCTCGGACGGGGCGCGGCTGTTCCACGGACTGATCGACTCGACCGTCGCGGCGTAAAGCAGCCGGCCGACGCAAGAGCTTGAGCGGAAGCCCGCCAACCCATAGATTGGCCGGCATGGCAGATCGCGGCCAAGAGATCGTGGACGACCCGACCCATCCCGCCGCGCTGCGCGCCCGGGTGGCCGCCCGTGCCCGGCTGGTCAACCGCCTTGCCGTTGCCCTGCTGCTGGCCGCGGCCGTTGGCGCCATCTGGTGGACCAATGTCTGGCTGACCGAGCGCTTCTCGGAAAACACCCGCGTGCGGGCCGAACTGCGCTCGGCCCTTTATACCGGCAACCTGCTGTCCGAACTGCAGCGCACGGCGGTCGTGCCGCTGCTTCTCGCGCGCGACCCCGCGCTGATCGGCGCGCTCAGCACCAAGGACTACGCCACCGTCTCGGCCCGGCTGATCGCCGCGCAGAAGGACATCGGCGCGGCCTCGATCCGGCTTCTGGACAATTCGGGCCGCACGGTCGGGGCCACGGACCGCAAGCTTCTGGGCGCGAATTACGTGCTCTCGCCCTTCTATGTCGAGGCGCTGCGGACGAACGACACGGTTTTCACCGTCTCGCCGGGCGACACGGGCGGATTCGACTTCACCTATTCCCGCGCCGTGGTCAGCGACGGGCGCGCGCTGGGGGTGATCGTCGTCGGCGCCGACCTGCTGCGGCTGGAACGGTCGTGGTCGGGCATCTCGGACGCGGTGGCGGTCACCGACAGCTCGGGCCAGATCATCCTTTCGACCGAGCCGCGCTGGCGCGGCCACACGCTGGCCGACGCGCTGGCGGTCCGTTCCGCCCCCTCGGCCATCGAGCGCGCCTTCCAGGTCACCGCCGACTGGTCCAGCCGCCCCGCCGATGCCTATGTGGGCGGCCGCGCGGTCATGCAGACGGAAACGCGCATCCCCTTCCGGGGCTGGCGGATGACCCTGTTCACCACCTTCGATTCGGTGCGCGACCGGGTGAACGCCTTCCTTGCGCTGGAAATCATGGGCTTTGCCCTGCTGATGGCCTTGAGCTTCTATGTCCTGTCGCGCCGCGCCAGCGTCCAGTCCGCCCGCTATCGCCGGGAATCGGCCGACCTGCGGGCGCTGAACGCCCGGCTCACGCGCGAGATCGCGGAACGCGAGCGGATGCAGCGCGAACTGCGCGTGGCCGAGCAAACCGTCCAGCAGGCCTCGAAGCTGGCCGCGCTGGGCGAGATGTCGGCGGGCGTCAGCCACGAGCTGAACCAGCCGCTTGCTGCGATGAAGACCTATCTCGCGGGCGCGCGCCTGCTGCTGGAACGCGGGCGGGGGGACGAGGCGCTGACCTCGTTCCAGCGCATCGACGACCTTCTGGACCGCATGGGCACCATCACCCGCCAGCTCAAGTCCTATGCCCGCAAGGGCGGCGAGGCCTTCGAGCCGGTGGACCTGCGCGTCGCGCTGTCCGGGGCGCTGACGATGATGGAGCCGCAGTTGCGCAACCGCCGCGTCCGCCTGCAGCGCAGCCTGCCGCGCGAGCCGGTGATGGTCTTCTGCGACCGCATCCGGCTGGAACAGGTCATCATCAACCTGCTGCGCAACGCCATGGACGCCACGCGCGAGATCCGCGACCCCTCGATCGAGCTGGTGGTGGACAAGCTTTCGCACGCGCGGCTGTCGGTGCGCGACAACGGCCCCGGCGTGGCCGACTTGGAAAAGCTGTTCGAGCCCTTCTGGACCACGAAAAGCCCCGGCGAGGGCACCGGCCTCGGGCTTGCGATCTCGTCGGGCATCGTGGCCGATTTCGGCGGCCGCCTGACCGCCCACAACCGCGACAGCGGCGGCGCGGTGTTCGACCTCGAGCTGCCGCTGTATGAACCCGCCCGGCGCGGCGCCACGCCGCTCGCCGCGGAATGACGAAAGGACTTCGCAGATGACGCAGACGATGACCGTGGCGATCGTCGATGACGAACCCGACATGCGCGAATCGATCAGCCAGTGGCTGACGCTATCGGGCTTCCGCACCGAAAGCTTCGCCAGTGCCGAAGAGGCGCTGAAGGCCATCGGCCCCGACTGGCCCGGCGTGGTGATCTCGGACATCCGGATGCCCGGCATGGACGGGATGGCCTTCCTCAAGCGGCTGATGGGCCAGGATTCGGGCCTGCCCGTCATCATGATCACCGGCCATGGCGACGTGCCCATGGCGGTCGAGGCGATGCGTCTGGGCGCCATGGACTTCATGGAAAAGCCCTTCAACCCCGACCGGATGACGGAACTGGCCAAGAAGGCCACGCAGGCCCGGCGGATCACGCTGGACAACCGCGCCCTGCGCCGGGATCTCAGCGAAGGACAGCAGGTCATGTCCAAGCTGGTGGGCTCCAGCCCCGCGATGGAACGGCTGCGCGAGGATATCCTCGATCTCGGCCAGGCCGACGGCCATGTGCTGATCGACGGCGAGACGGGGACCGGCAAGACGCTGGTAGCCCACGCCCTGCACGCCGTCGGGCCGCGCGCGTCCCGCAAGTTCGTTCCCATCAGTTGCGCGGCGTATAACGAGGAGGCGCTGGCCACGCGGCTCTTCGGCCCGGTCGAGGACGGGCTTCCGGCTGTCGAGGAGGCGCGCGGCGGCACGCTCTGCCTCGAGGACATCGAGGCGCTGTCCGAGCCTCTCCAGGCGCGGCTTCTGGCCTTCATCGCGGGGCAGGGCGCGCCCGCCGAGACGCGGATCATCGCCATCTCCAACGCCCGCGGCGAGGGCCGCCGGGCCGAGGACAGCCTGCGGCCCGACCTCTTCTATCGCCTGTCGGCCTTGAAGATCACCCTGCCGCCCCTGCGCCAGCGGGGCGAGGATATCCTCGCGCTCTTCACCCGCATGACCGAACAGTTCGCCGACGAATACGGCTGCGAGCCGCCCCAGATCACCGCGCAGGAGGCCGCCCAGCTTCTGCAGGCGCCCTGGCCCGGCAACATCCGCCAGCTCATCAACGTGGCCGAGCGCGCGGTCCTGCAGAACCGGCGCGGCTCGGGGTCGATCACCTCGCTCCTGATGGGAGACGGCGAAGAGGCGCAGACCGATGCGACGACCACGGAAGGCAAGCCGCTCAAGGAATATGTCGAAAGCTTCGAGAAGATGCTGATCGACAACACCATGCGCCGCCACAAGGGCTCGATCAGCGCCGTCATGGACGAATTGTGCCTGCCGCGCCGGACACTGAACGAGAAGATGGCCAAATATGGCCTCAGCCGCAGCGACTATCTCTAGGCAGACGGGTTGTGCATCCGCTGTGCATGGACTGTGCATCGGCGGTGCTGCAACCAAGGGCTGAAAAGGCCGCCAACGCTTTCGCATTGTCATTCCTCGGCTTCACACCCTATGTTGGACCCATGCGCGGGCTTGCGGCCGTCTGATCGGCCGCGCTTGCCCGGCACCCGGTTTCGCAACGCGGTGGTCTTGTCGGTTTTTTCCGGCAGTCCCCTGCGTGGGAAAAAGCCGGCGGACCGGCTCGTCCCTGGGGACGCGCGGCCCGCCGAAACATTCGCCGCCCTCGGCCGTGTGATGCGGTTCAAGGGCACAGGAAAAAGAGACGCGATGGATCGCGCGATGGATGACGACGCACGGAGCCGGCGGGGCATGAGCCCCGCGGGCCATGTGGTCGCCGGCCCCGCAGTCCCGTCCGGCGCCCTCCGCGCGTCCTCATCAAGCCGCACCTCCATGTCCGATCCGCCTTTGCGCAGACGGACCGGGCTGCGCGAAAGAACGATTCATGGCAAAGAAAATGCTGATCGATGCCACGCATCCCGAGGAAACTCGGGTCGTCGTGGCGGACGGAACCAGGGTCGAAGACTTTGATTTCGAGACACTGAACAAGCGGCAACTCGCCGGCAACATCTACCTGGCCAAGGTCACGCGGGTCGAACCCTCGCTGCAGGCGGCCTTCGTGGATTACGGCGGGAATCGCCACGGCTTCCTGGCCTTCGCGGAAATCCACCCGGATTACTACCAGATCCCCGCCGCCGACCGCCGCGCGCTGATCGAGGAGGACCGCGCCGCTGCCGAGGAGGCAGAGGCCGAGGAGGGCGCGCAGGAGCGTCGTCCCCGCAACAGCCGGAACCGCAGCCGCAGCCGCGACGAGCGTGCCGAGCGTGCGACCGGCAGCGATGCCGTGACCCGCTCCGAGCATGTGCCGGGGATGGAGGTCATCGACGCGGGCGCCGAGGACCAGGCCGAGGAGGCCGCCGTGGAATCGGGCTTCGCCGCCGCGGGCGGCGATGTCGTGGACGCCTCGGTCGAGGGGCAGGGCGGCAATGCCGACGCGCCCGAGCCCGCGCCCCAGGACGGGCCTGCGCGCGCCGAGGCGGAGGCTGACGACGAGGCCTCATCCGAGGAGCCCTCGGACGACGACAAGGCCGAGGGCCGGGCTACCGACCACGACGACGAGATCGAATCCGTCGCCGAGGAGGACGTCGCCGAGGAGATCCGCCCCGCCCGCAAGCCCCGCGCGCGTCGCTACAAGATCCAGGAAGTGATCAAGGTCCGGCAGATCATGCTGGTCCAGGTCGTCAAGGAGGAACGCGGCAACAAGGGCGCGGCGCTGACGACCTATCTGAGCCTTGCGGGCCGCTATTGCGTGCTGATGCCCAACACCGCGCGCGGCGGCGGGATCTCCCGCAAGATCACCAATGTCGCCGACCGCAAGAAGCTGAAGGAGATCGCCGCGCAGCTCGAGGTGCCGCAGGGCGCCGGGCTGATCATCCGCACCGCCGGAAGCCAGCGGACGCAGACCGAGATCAAGCGCGACTACGAATACCTCATGCGCCTGTGGGAGCAGATCCGCGAGCTGACCTTCAAGTCGATCGCGCCCGCGCCGATCTACGAGGAAGGCGACCTCATCAAGCGGTCCATCCGCGACCTTTACAGCAAGGACATCGACGAGGTGCTGGTCGAGGGCGAGCGCGGCTATCGCACCGCCCGCGACTTCATGGCGATGATCATGCCGACGCAGGTCCGGGCCGTGAAGCACTACACCGACCCGACGCCGCTTTATGCGCGCTATCAGGTCGAAAGCTATCTCGGCGGGATGTTCAGCCCGGTCGTGCAACTGAAATCGGGCGGCTACATCGTCATCGGCATCACCGAGGCGCTGGTCGCCATCGACGTGAACTCGGGGCGGGCCACGAAGGAAGGCTCGATCGAGGAGACGGCCTTCAAGACCAACTGCGAGGCCGCCGACGAGATCGCGCGCCAGCTGCGCCTGCGCGACTTGGCGGGCCTGATCGTCATCGACTTCATCGACATGGACGAGCGCAAGAACAACGCCGCCGTCGAGAAGCGCTTCAAGGAGGCGCTGAAGAACGACCGCGCCCGCATCCAGGTCGGCCGCATCTCGGGCTTCGGCCTGCTGGAGATGAGCCGCCAGCGGCTGCGGCCGGGGATGCTGGAATCGACCACCCAGCCCTGCCCGCATTGCCACGGCACCGGGCTGATCCGGTCCGACGATTCCATGGCGCTGACGATCCTGCGCGCGATCGAGGAAGAGGGCACGCGCAAGCGGTCCCGCGAGGTGCTGGTGCGTGCGCCGGTCGCCGTCGCCAACTACCTGATGAACCAGAAGCGCGAGCATATCGCCACCATCGAGACGCGCTATGGCCTGTCGGTGCGGGTCGAGGCCGATCCGTCGCTGATCTCGCCCGACTACACGATGGAGAAGTTCAAGACCGCGACCCGCGTGGTGCCCGAGCCGGCCTCGGCCGCGCTGTCGGTCGATGCGCGCCTGATGGCCGAGATCGACGAGCACGAGGACCTTGCCGAGGAGGAGGTCGAGGCGGAGGCCCAAGCCGAAGCTGCGGACGTCACGGCGTCTGGAGCTTCTGCCGAGGAGGAAAGCGAAAGCGGCTCGCGCCGCCGCCGCCGCCGCCGCCGCCGGGGCGGGCGCAATGGTGACGAGGCGCACGGGGGCGAGCAGACGGTTTCGGACGACGCCGAGTCCGAGGCGCAGCCCCTGCAGGCCGAGGCCGAGGGCGAGGCTGCCGAGGAGGACAAGCCCGCCGGTCGTGCCCGCCGCTCGCGGTCGCGGTCGCGCCGCCGCGGTGAGGATCGGGATGCCACCCGCACCGAGGCCGGGGATGCGCCGCAGGGCCTCATCGACGAAAGCCGCGACGTTCCGGCGGGCGAGGGCGAGCCGGTGGAAACCGGCGGCATCCCCGCGAATGCGGATGGGCTGAGCGACGACACCGAGGCTACTCGGGACAACGCTCCCGAGGCTGCGGACATGGCCGAAGCGGCGGCGGACACTGCCCAGCCGCAGGATGCCGGCCAGGACGCAGTGCCTGCTGAGGTCGCCGAGGTTCCGGCCCAGCCGGAGGTGACCTCGGGCCTGACCGAAGTTGCACCGTCGCACGAGGCGGCAGCGGGTGACGATGGGAACGTGGCAGAGGCCGAGGCAATCTCCGAGGCTCCGGCCTTGGAGGAAGGCACGGCGGTTGTTGCGGATGAGGCTGCAGGAGATGACGCGGTGACCGGCGAGGTATCGCCTGCGTTCTCCGAAATCGCCCCTGTCGTGGATGCCGAGCCGCAGGCCGATGTTTCGGTCCTCGAAGCGCCCGAGCCTGCCGCCGAGCCGCGGCCCCGGCGCCGGGGCTGGTGGTCCAGGGGCTGACCTGACGCAGCCGTGACGTTCTGACGCGAGGCCGGGGCTTTCCCGGCCTCGTTCTTTTCGCCAAGGTGCCGCCCATGTTTGGGATCGAACTTGCCGATGCGGCCATCCTGCCGGCCGCGCTTGTCGCGGTGGTCGCGGGAATCCTGTCCTTCCTGTCGCCTTGCGTGCTGCCGATCGTGCCGCCCTACCTGGCCTACATGACAGGGGTGAAGGTTTCGGCCCTGAAGGAGCGCCAGCGCAGCGCGGTGCTGCCGGCGCTGTTCTTCGTGCTGGGGCTGTCCACCGTCTTCCTGCTGATGGGCTATGCGGCCTCGGCCTTCGGCCGGGCCTTCCTGCAGTATCAGCCCATGCTGGTGACGATCTCGGGCATCTTCGTGATCCTGCTGGGGCTGCATTTCCTGCATGTCTTCCGCATCCCGATGCTCGACCGCGAGGCGCGGATCGAGGCAGGGGACAAGGGCGGCACGGCGATGGGAGCCTATCTGCTGGGCCTTGCCTTCGCCTTCGGCTGGACGCCCTGCATCGGGCCGCAGCTTTCCATGATCCTGACGCTGGCCGCGACCGACCCGACGCGCGGCACGACGCTGCTGGGGGTCTATGCGCTGGGCTTGGGCATCCCCTTCCTGCTGTCGGCGATCTTCATCGAGCGGTCCATCGGGCTGATGAACCGCCTGAAGCGGCACATGGGAGTGATCGAGCGGATCTCGGGCGTCCTGCTGATCGCCGTCGGTGTGCTGCTGCTGACCGGCTGGCTGGGGGTCATCAGCTATTGGCTGCTGGAGACCTTCCCGGCGCTGGCCGCAATCGGCTGAACCGCCCAGGACGGCGCACGCTTTTCAAGAAAGGCGTTCAGCCCCTCGTCGGTCTCGGGCAGCATCAGGTTTTCGCACATGACGGCGCCGGTCTGCCGGTAAGCGTCGGCAAGGCCAAGGCCAAGCTGTTCGCGGAAAGCCCGCTTGCCCAGCCGCACTGCCACCGGCAGCTTGGTCGCGACCAGTTGCGCCAGCGCCATGGTCTCCTCGGCCAGCCGCGCGGGTGGAACGACGCGGTTCACCAGTCCCAACTCGCGGGCACGCTGAGCGTCGTTGAACTCGCCCGTGACCAGCATCTCGAAGGCGGCGCGGGGATGGATTGCCCGGGTCAGCGCCACCATGGGCGTCGCGCAGAAAAGCCCGATGTTGATGCCGTTGACGCCGAAGCGCACGTTCTCGGCGGCCACCGCCATGTCGCAACTGGCGACCAGCTGGCAGCCTGCTGCGGTGGCGATTCCCTGCACCTCGGCGATGACCGGCTGGGGCAGGGCGCCGATGGCCTGCATGACGCGGGCACAGTCCCCGAACAGAGTCTGATAGGCCGCCTCGCCACCATCCGCATCCCCACGCGCCGCCTGCATCTGCTTCAGGTCGTGGCCCGCCGAGAAGGCCTTGCCTTCGGCCGCAAGGATCACGGCGCGCACGGCATTGTCGGCGGCGATCCGGTCCAGTTCCCCGGCCAGCGCGGCCAGCATCTCGTTCGACAGTGCGTTGTAGTTCGCCCCGCTGGTCATCACCAGGCGCGCGACCGCGCCGTGGTCCTCTCGCCGGATCAGTTCGCCGGTGTTCGCCATTGTCTCTCCCCTCCTGCTCGCGCCAAAGTCTAGGCGGCGAAAGAGATGGGGAAAAGCATGATGCAGCCGCAGGAGATCGAGGCCTTCCTGGACCGCGAGTTCCCGCAGGTCAGCGGATACAGCGTGACGCGGGTGGACGGGCAAGGCGTGGAGATGCGGCTGGCCGTCGAGGACCGGCACCTGCGGCCCGGAGGCACGGTCTCGGGGCCGACGATGTTCGAACTGGCGGACCTTGCAATGTATGCAGCCGTGCTGTCGCGGATCGGGCCGGTGGCGCTGGCGGTGACAACGGGGGCCAACATCGACTTCATGCGCAAGCCTGCGGCAGGGCGCGATCTGCTGGCGGAATGCCGGCTGCTGAAGCTGGGAAACGTCCTGGCCGTTGGCGACGTGCTGATCCGCAGCGAGGGGGCCGAGGTGCCGGTCGCACGGGCGTCTCTGACCTATTCGATTCCGCCGAAATCGCGCAGGAACTAGGCCGTAGTCACTGGTATCATATTACCAATGTCGTAAGTGCATGAGATGAAATAATTTTTCGGCGCGCTCGCGCGTTGACCGGAGGGGGTGCTTTGGTGCATAGACCCCTATCCGAATTCACACCCCCCGAAAGGGACGACCGATGAAGACCTATACCGCGAAACCGGCGGAGATCGAGAAGAAGTGGATCCTGATCGACGCCGAGGGCGTCGTTCTGGGCCGCCTCGCCACGATCGTCGCCAGCCGCCTGCGCGGCAAGCACAAGCCGACCTACACGCCGCACATGGACATGGGCGACAACGTGATCGTCATCAACGCCGACAAGGTGCAGATGACCGGCGACAAGCGCGACGACAAGAAATACTACTGGCACACCGGCCATCCGGGCGGGATCAAGCACCGCACCGCCCGCCAGGTGCTGGAAGGCGCCCATCCCGAGCGCGTCGTCATCAAGGCCGTCGAGCGCATGATCAGCCGCAACAAGCTGGGCAAGCAGCAGATGACCAACCTGCGCGTCTATGCCGGCGACCAGCACCCGCACGAGGCCCAGCAGCCCGAAGTGCTGGACGTCAAAGCGATGAACCCCAAGAACACCCGGAGCGCCTGAACATGGCCGAAGACATCAAATCGCTGGACCAGCTGAGGGACGCGGTGACGGCCAGCGCCGGCGCCGTCCAGGGCTCGACCTCGGAAGAAGCGCGCAGCCTGCAGGCCGCCGTCGCGCGTGAACCCCAGCGCGATGCGCAGGGCCGCGCCTATGCGACCGGCAAGCGCAAGGACGCGGTTGCCCGCGTCTGGGTCAAGCCCGGCTCGGGCAAGGTCACCGTCAACGGCAAGGACATGGCGGACTACTTCGCCCGTCCCGTGCTGCAGATGATCCTGCGCCAGCCTTTCGACATTGCAGGCGTCGCCAACCAGTACGACGTTTATGCGACCGTTGCCGGAGGCGGCCTTTCGGGCCAGGCCGGTGCGGTGAAGCACGGCATCTCGAAGGCGCTGCAGCTGCACGAGCCGAGCCTGCGCGCCGCCCTCAAGGCCGCGGGCTTCCTGACCCGCGACCCGCGCGTGGTCGAGCGGAAGAAATACGGCAAGGCGAAGGCCCGTCGTTCGTTCCAGTTCTCGAAGCGCTGATCGCTTCGATTCGGGCAAGGTTGGAAGGGCGCGGCATCTGCCGCGCCTTTTTTCTTTTCTGCTTCGGCGGCGTGCCAGACTCGGACCGGTCCTGTCGGGTGCTGCATGGCAACCGATTCCGTCATCCGGGCGTTGCAGAAGGGTGGGAGATTCGGGCCAGCGCCGGGGTGCGGCCGTGATGATGGTTGCCTTCCTTCCGCGCTTTGTGCGGGGAGAAAGAAGGCATTTCAACGGGCTGCAACGAAGTTGCGGCTTGGATGATTTTTTCGTCTTGCCCTCTCTGTTTGTGTCCCCTAGATA
>NZ_JBHLWE010000042.1:0-27183 GCF_042432925.1 Paracoccus niistensis
CGCGAAAAAAGCTGCCGCTTTCTTGAGAATGTCACGCTCCGCCCGAAGACGGGCGACCTCTTTCTTCAGAGCTGCGATCTCGGCCAGATCAGCCCGCAACTGCCCATTGCCCGGAAAGGCAGCGGCAGGAGCTGCTGTCAACTCGCGCATCCAGCGGCGCAACACGCTCTCGGCCACATCCAGGTCGCGGCTGGCCTGCGCCACCGATACGCCGCGCTCGGTCACCAGCTTCACAGCCTCGGTCTTGAACTCGCGGCTGAACTTCCGCCTCGTCATGTGTGGTCTCCGGTCCCTTGGTCACGATCTTATCTTCGTGTCCACGAAACCGGCAGCAGGCCAAACATCGGAGACCATCTGTCAGCCTAGGCGAAGGAGCATCTTCAGGATCCACACGGCTGGCGATGACGCCCATCCCGCTGGTAGAACCGGCGAACGCCATCGTGCGAAGTGACCCGCATCAGGGCGCATTGACCCAACATAGCCTTGGAGCTATATATGTCATGGAGTGTCGCGTTCGGCGATGAGTTCGATCGGGAGTTCAAGGACCTGGCGCTGGCCGTGCAAGACGAGTTGCTCGCAACCGCCAAGCTTCTTGGCACCTTCGGGCCTCAGCTGGGCCGTCCGCACGCCGATACGCTGAACGCCTCGTCGTACGCGAACATGAAGGAGCTCCGCTTCGAGGCCGAGGGCGGCGTTTGGCGCGTGGCCTTCGCCTTCGACCCGGAGCGGAGGGCGATTCTGCTGGTCGCCGGCGACAAGTCAGGCGGCAGCGAGAAGCGCTTCTACAAAGTGCTGATCGCCAAGGCCGACAAGCGCTACCAGGCGCACCTCGACCGCCTCGCGGCGGCAAAGAAGGAGAGAACGTGATGGGCCGCACACTCGATGAGGTCATGGGCACGCTCCCGCAGGAGCGCCGTGAGCGGATCGACGCCCGGTTTCAGGAACTCAAGGAAGAGGTCGAGGGACTGGGCGAGCTTCGCCGCATGGCAGGTAAGGCGCAAGCCGACGTGGCATCGGCTCTCAGGATCAAGCAGCCCTCCGTCTCAAAGATCGAAAAGCAGGCGGACCTGTACCTGTCGACTTTGCGCAGCTACGTCGAGGCGGTCGGGGGCCAGCTGGACCTGGTCGTACGGCTCCCGTCGCATCCGCCGCTCCATCTGCGCCATCTGGGCGACGTGTCCTCGGGCGCTCCGTCTCCGGTTGCCAAGCGGAGCAACCGCACAGCCTCTGGCACGAGTGGGAAGAAAGCCTCTGCGCGGGCGTGAGCGACCTCCAGATCAGGAGGCGGCAAGCGCTGAAGCTTTCACGTATGAAGCAGCTTCCGGTGAAGACGGACGTGAGCCCAGCCTTGGCCTAAGTGGACCATCTGGCCCGACTGCGCCTGTGCTGAACCCATGGCCCCAGAGTCAGGACGAGGGCGCTATCCCTCGGACCGGCAAACTCCCGGCTAACGGTTTAACCGCCGCTCCATAAGGTCGAGCGTATCGAGATCCTCTTCTTCGCCCTGTTCGAAGTTCCTGATGCGGTCTTCGAGGTGCAGGAGCGAAAGCCCAAGGTCGTAGCGGTCCGAGACGATCATCTCTTCCACGACCGGCTCTCCCGAGAACCAAACCCCTGCCGGGTGGCTCACGCCCTCGGGTGGGGCATCCGAGGTTCCGGTGGCTACTGGCGAGGCCGTCGGAACCTCCACTGGGGCTCTCCCCCGCGTGCGGAAGAACGCGCCTGAGCGCAGCGCGGGCGTGCTCGACTTTCCCCAAAGCACGTAGCCGTCGCGGGACGCCACCAGAACGGCGCGCCGCTCAGTGAGGCCCAGCCACTGCAGGACACAGGCTGTGAGTGAAACCCCATAACGCTCCTCTGCGAGCCGCCCCAACTCGGTAAGGCTCACCCTAGCGCGCGGCGGCACCTGCTGGCGGAAGTCATCGAGCGGCATGAGGAGGCGTGCGGCGAAGCGGTTAGCCTCGGCCTCCTGCGGGCTTCGCTCATGGTCCCAAGTGGCCATGTCCTCCGGACGGCAGCGAAAGCCTCCGTCGGGCGCGAGGTGCCTGTGGACTAAGAAGTGTCCCAGCTCGTGGGCGACCGTGAAGCGGCGCCGCCCCGGATGGCGGATAGCGTCGCTGTAGGCGATGCCCCATCCATTGCCGCGGCGGCGTCCGTCAACAAGCGCTCCGTCGCACCCGTCGAGGGGCCTCTCGGAGACGCGCGTGACGGGCGCGTCGCGGTCGATCACCGGTGTCCACTCGAGCGCAAGCCGCTCGACGTCAATGGGGAAGCGATCCTCGCCAAGGGACTGGCGTAGGATCATGGAGGCCTTGTTGGCCCACCAGTCCGGTCCTCTGTCGACCTGTGAGCTCACTCGTCGTCCCAGAGGTCCAGAGTCTTCTGCAGCTTGGCTTTGGTCTTAGGATCGAGCGCCACGTAGCGCCGAAAGAAGACCTTGTCCTCGGGTGCGAGGTCGGCCTCCGAGTTGATCGGCGTGCCTATGAGGAAGTCCACGGTAGTGCCTAGGGCCGCCGCGATGCCGGAGAGCTTCTCTGCCGAGGGCCGGGGCGGGGCCTTGTTCTCGAGCTCCCAGACGTAGCTCTTGCTCGAACCCGACATCTGCGCGAGCTGGTCGAGGGTAAGCCCCCGCTCCTTGCGCAGCAACCTGAGGCGCTCCCCCATAGGCGTGGCCAAGACTCCCCTCCTTGCGTGACTTTCTTGCTTTGGTTCGGTGTAGGCGCACTCAGAGTTCTTGACAACTGTTTACTCAGCATCAAGTTCGGAGTAGCAATACTCAACGATTGACTATGCTGAAAATGTGTAGGGGGTCACTAAGACTCCGATCGGACAGGAAGGACCGGCTCGACATGAACAACCTCAGCGACTTCGCCCGCCTCCGCCGACCCGAGACCATCGTCGATCGGCTCCTCAAGCTCGTGGCCGTTCGCGTCGAGCTGCCGCCGAGTTACCACGCCCTCGCCTGTGACCGCAAAGCCGCCTTGGAGGCCTACATCGAGCGCGCTGGCAGCGTACTCGAGCACCTCGTTGTCCTCTTCTACGTCCAGGGTTCGATGGCAATTGGCGCCACCATCCGGGCGCGGCACCGCGAGGACGGCTATGACATCGACATCGTGGTCGAGCTGCGCCTCCCGCACTCCACGCCTCCGAACGTCGTGCTCGACATGCTCTTCCAGGCGGTAAAGGGCGAGCCGGGCTCCCGCTACTATGACTGCACCGTCCGCCAGACCCGCTGCGTCACTGTCGAGTATGCCGATGGCATGCATGTCGACCTGACGCCCTCGATACTGGTCGAGCCCGCGGCCCCCCGCCGGAGCGTGATCCCGCACGCCAAGCCCGAGGAGCCGCGGCACAGAGATCGCATGGTGCGGATGAACGCCTTCGGCTTCGCCGAGGAGTTCAATGAGCGTAACCCGCCGGACTGGGTCTTCGCCGAGGACTACGCGGAGATCCGCAAGAGGATGGATCCGGGCTCCATCACCATCGCTGCGGCCGAGGCCGAGCCGGTCCCGGCCCACTCCTCGGAGGTGGGCGGCAAGTCAACTACCGTGGTCGCCCTCCAGCTCATGAAGCGCAACCGTCTCCTGTGCTACCGCCTCCGCGACGGGGTGCGAATGCCGCCCTCGGTGATGATCTCCTCCATCGTGCTCGAGGCCGCGCGGCCCGGGCGCACGCTCACTGAGGCGCTGACCGAGTCCGTGGACCACCTCCGCCGGCGCCTTCAGGCGGCCCAAGACGCGGGCGTGCTGATCGACGTGCGCAACCCGCGCGATCCCGAGGACCGCTTCACCGATCGCTGGCCCGCCACACTTCAAGACCAGCACCTTTACATCCGCGATCTCGAGCGCTTGGCCCGCAGGCTCGATGACCTTCAGCGGGCACAGTCGATGAAGGAGCGCTCCGACATCCTCGTCGAGCTCTTCGGTGAAGCCCCGGCCCGCGATGCCGTGGCCGAGATCGTGCGCGAGGTGGCACCTCACGAGCCGTCCACGACCCGGCCGGCGTCTCCGGCTCCCGCGGCCCTGGCGGCTCCAGTCCTCCAGGCGCCGCGCATCGCACCGGCGCAGCCTGTGCGGGCGCCGCGCAACACCAACTTCGGGGGGACCTGGACATGGCCCGAGGATTGATCTCCCTGGAGAAGCAGGTGAAGGCGATGCGCGCCCTCTGGCCCGGGTTCGAGGCAGTGCCGGGGATCAGCCCCGGCACCGTCGTATGGTTCGGGGACCTCACCGGCTTCGAGCGCAAATTCCACCTCTTCATCCAGTACGGGCTGCCGCTCCCGGGCCGCCGCGAGATGTGTCGGCTGATGCCCGAGGTGCGGGTGCTCCGCCCTAGGCTCGTGCCGAACCCGGATGCGGCTGAGGAGGCTCCCCTGCCCCATGTCTACTTCGACCTGTCCGACTTGGCCGGCTCTCCCCTTTGCCTCTTCGACCCGCGCCTGCGTGAGTGGGACGGAAGCCTCCTAATCGCCCGGACCACGATCCCGTGGGCCGAGCGGTGGCTCTGGAACTACGAGCTCTGGGAGGCCACGGGCGAATGGCACGGGGGCGGCACGCACCCTGAACCCGACAAGGAGAAGGCTCATGCGTGAGGCCGACTACGATCACACAGTCCCCCGGCGCTCCGAGGGCACGAGGACGACCCTGAGGCCGGCACAGCCTTGGCCCGAGGGGCGGCCGTTCAAGCTTCTCTCCATCGACGGGGGCGGCATTCGAGGCCTGCTGCCGGCCTTGGTTCTGGCCGAGATCGAGCAACGCTATCTCGGTGGCGAGCCCATTGGGCAGCACTTCGACATGATCGCGGGAACATCTACAGGCGGCATCATCGCGCTCGGGCTCGGCCATGGGCTTTCGGCCCGGGAGATCGCCGCCTTCTACATCGAGCGCGGCGACAGGGTTTTCCCGCCGGGCAACTGGATCACCCGGCCTCTTCGATCGGCCTTAGGCTGGGTGGGGATTACCCACGATCGCCGTATTCTCGAGGCGGAGTTGCGCCGCATCCTGGGCCACGAGACATTCGGCAACTCGCAGGTGCCGCTCTGCATCCCTGCCTTCGAGGGGCGCTACGGTGAGCCCTACGTCTACAAGACCCCCCACCACCCCGACTACAAGCGCGACGGCCGTGAACGGATGGTCGACGTCGGCGTTGCCACTGCGGCTGCGCCCACTGTCTACCGGGCAGTCGAACGGGACGGCTACGCTCTCCTCGACGGCGGCATCTGGGCCAACAACCCGGTCATGGTTGGCGTAGTAGATGCGCTCTCCTGCTTCGCCATCGAGCGGCGGCAACTCCACGTTCTGAGCCTTGGCACGGGGCGCGAGCGCTTCCGCGTCGGCCGCTGGGCCAGGGTCGGGGGAAAGCTCCTCTGGGCAGGGCCGTTCGTGAGCGCCGCGATGGCCGCGCAGTCTCACAACGCGCTCGGTCAGGCGGGCCTGCTCCTCGGCCGCGACCGCATCACCCGCATCGACGGGCCTGAAACCGCTGAACTCGTCGACCTGACGGAGGTGCGGCGCGCTGTGAAGGAGCTTCCAGGCATCGCGCGCATTTTGGTCGAGGGGATGGGGAAGCAGGTCGCGGACCAGTTCCTGACCGGGAATCAACGCGAGGCAGCCCGATTGTCTCGGCCGGGATAATGCCGCGTCGCGTGGACCGGGCATCCGGTCTGTCGCGAGTTCTGCTCCTTTCTGACGACCTGCACGGGTGATGGCCGCGCAGCAGCTCTGCGCGAAGCGCAACGTCCTGTCCAGGCGCGGGCGCAGCCCCTGGCCGGTTGGGACTACCTGACCGCCAGAAAAAAGAAGGTCCTGCCAAAGCAGGGCCAGTTAATCCTCCGTCGCAGAAGGAAAGGGGTCAGGCGGCGTTGCTCCGCTCGATGCAGACAAGGTCCTCAATCGCGGGCGCGTCCACGCGGATCGATCAGCCAGCCCGAGGCAGCGTGAATGATTGCGGCCAGGTCGCCGTGCTGCGCGATGAACTGCCGGTCGGCCTCGGCACGGCGGGCGGCGTGAAAGTCGGCTGCACGATGCCCGCTCGGGCAGTGGCACCAGGCGCCCGCAGCCGCGCGGCAAGTCGGGCAGGCAACGGCCAGAACGGGGTGGTTGTATTCGGTGAAGTCGGGCATGATGACTCACCTCCCTGTTGTAAACTCTGTTGCCGGGGCGGGCTGTCCCGCCCCGGTCTTTCATCTGGTCAGAAGCAGTCGGGCACCCAGACGTCGATGCGGGCCTTTGCCTCGGCATCGATGCCCCAGACGCGCTGGTAGTCGGGATCGCTGAACAGCTTTTCGAGCGAGAGCGCCTTTGCGGCCTTCTTCTGGCTCCTGAACGCCTTGAAGCCTGCGCCCTGCGGGTCGGTGCCGGTGAGGTCCAGCATGAGGGCGTCCAGCGTGTCGGCACTGACGCGGCCAAAGAAGTTCTCGGTGGTCGGGGTCCAGACCTGACGGAGGCTGACCCTGGTTTCGGCCTCGACCTTGGCAAAGACCGGATCGCGGTCGCTGTATTTGAGGCTGCGGGCCAGCGCCAAGGCCAGCACGGCATTGCGGTGCTTCTTGCCTTTAGCGCGGAAGGCGTCGAAGGGGTCGGCCTCGGGTGTGGCATCGGGCTGCAGCATCTGCCGGATGCGGTGCTCGCTCGTCTCGCGGCCCTTGATCTGGTCCAGAACGGTGAGGGTCAGGGCCTCGTCCTCGGCCACGGTGAAGGCCTTGGCCGCGCCCAAGGTGATCTCGCCCGCTTTCAGCGCATCCAGCACGGGGGCGGGCAAGCGCCGCGGCGGCCATCAGCCGTCGCCAGTGACACCTGTCCTGGGGCTGCGGGTGGTCAGCCGCCCCGGTTCTTGCCGCGACCGGATGATGCATCGGGCCGATGGACGCCTGTGGCAGAAACGGCGCTGTTGAACAGGCGGGGCGATGCCAAGGCCGCTTCGGTCAGGATCTTCGCGATCACACCCCTGTTGCGCATGGCTTCGCGTCGGAAAACGTCCTGCTGGTGTTCGGCCGGCACCAGGATCTCGCGGAAGTCCGTCTCGCCGTGCCGTGCGCAGGACACCATAAAGGCCGCCATCCATTTGACGCCGAGCTGCACGATCTCGCTGCGGGGATCGCCCATCCTGTCGATTTCGGCCCAACAGAGGGCAGCGGCGCTGGTGATGGCGGCCAGCGTATCCTGGTCACTCTCGGGTACGCCACCCGTCGCCTTCACTTCATCCACCCAATCAGCCAGCTTCATGTCGGCGTCCTTACAAGATCAGAAGAGGATTGTGGGACTCTTGGTGTCGTCCGCAACGTTCCTCGCATTTAAGGAAACCTGGCGATTTCAGTATAGCCAATTGGCTATACCATAAGGCGATAAATCGAACAAATCTCGGGACTTCGTTGAAGGTCTGGATAGAGTTTCTCTGCGGTGCTTCGGCGCAGCCATGCAGAACCAGGCGTCTTGGGTCATGGCAGTTGCGGAGGTCACGCAGAACAGGCGGACATACTCAGGGCTGTCACCTCGACGTGCGGTTTTTGGGAGGCATCCGCTTTCCGAAGATACCAGATGCAACATTCGCGACCGAGACATTCACATGACCAGCCAAGACAGCTGTATAAACGGGCCAGGACTGACGAAAACGGAATGGGAACTGCTGCTGGAAGCGATCCATGCTTACAACCACAATGCGGATTACCGCATCCTCCACGGCAAGCTTGCCATCCTAGCCAAGGCCTCAGGTGTCAGGCCGAAAAACACGACGCTGACCAGCGGGGAAGCCGGCCGGGTTTGAGAGGTCTGGCAGGGCCTTAACGGGTGATCTCGCAAGCGCAGATGAGTTGGCTATGGCAATCCATTCTCCCATGAGCCCTCGACACCGGCCTGCCTTGCATCCGAACACAGGTCGATGCGCATGGCGATTATCCTGCTCCGATAAGGCCAAGCCGCTTTCGACCTTTTCCGCCCATGACCCACGACCCATGATTCCTTAGGCCCTCTCCTCGTCGGCTCATGTCCGCTCCTCGGCCAGCCGTCGCTCATTGAGGCCGATCAGGCTGCCGGTCAGGTTGAGCGTGCCAAGCTGGCAGGCCCGCACCATGCCGCGCATGTAGCCGCCGGGGCTGATAACCGGGGTTTCCGGATCGGAGCGTCGCGCGTCGGTGATGAGCGTGCACAGCATCAGCTCCTCTTCGGACATGAGCTGCGCCCATTCTTCCCAGAGCCGCGGCCGCAGTCCGAGGTGAGGAAAGCGGTCATAGGCCGCGCAGATGAAGTCGAACAGCGTCAACTCGCTTGGGTCGCTGCCGTGGCGCAGCAGATCCTGCTGCATCTCGGCGGAGGCCAGTTCGAACAGTCGCTGCGGTCCCAGCCGGTCAATGAACTTGCCCTTGACCGCTGGGTTGGGCACTCCCTCATTTTTTTCTTCGCGTCCCACGGAGCCGACAGGCGGAGCGGCTGAAGAATTGTCTTGCACGGGTTTGCCCGTGCCCCACATATCCACGCCTGCGGTACCTGACTTTTTATGATCTTGGGTTGTATCTTGTATATGAGACCGCTCGAAACTGAGCGGTCCATCGCTTGATTTTTCATGGCTTTCGATAAGCACCAGCGCCTTCCGGCACAGGGCTTCCGCCTCCTCGACATGCCGGCGCAGTTCGACCAGTGGTATACGGTGCAGCGCCTCGGCCGACGGCCAAGCGTTGTGCTGCGCGACAAGCGCCTGAACCGCTTCGCTCGCTGCACCACGCTCGATCAGCACCTCGATCGCGTGCCGCAGATGGCGACGGGCGATCGACCGCGCGCCGCGCAGATGAGCGTGCGCGCGCCGCTCGGCCTCGGCCTGCTCTCTGATGGCCAGAAGGTCGCCCACCTGCGCCAGCAGCGGGCCAAAGAAGATTCCGGTGCCTATCCAGCGGCTGCGGGCCCCGTTTGCGGCCGTGCGGCGCTCGATGAGGCGGGCTGCGGCAAGCTGCGCCTCGTAGCGCCGCCAGGTCGAGGCCGGGATGCCCCGGGCCCGGGCGATCTCCACCGCATCCATATAGCAGCAGGGCTCGGCCTTCGGGTCGGTCCAGTCGGACGGACGGGTAGCGGCTATCATGTCGGCAAGCGCGTGGATTGCGCCGGCGCAAGGCGCGGGACGCAGAAGATGGCGCACTGCGCGCACCAGATCGAGAAGGGCGCTGCGCCCGCCGGGCAGCGTGAGGATTGGAAACAAGGGGGCGGCCCGGGCCGCAAGGCGTGTCATGGTCTGCTCCTGACAGGTTCAGGCGCAGGGGCGGCCGGCAAGACGGGTCCGTTCGCGCAAACGCGTTTTCTGCTTGATCGGGATGTCAGGAGGGACTACAACGGGCCTTAGATTCAGTTAGGCTTTCAGGTTTGGCGACCTGGTTGCATTGTCCCCCGCCGGTTTCCCCCGCGCGGGGGTTCTTCTTTGTGGCGTGTTCTGCTGTCCTCGACTCTTCTTAGTTTTGTTCCTCCGGATACACGGTGCGGTGAGCTTCGGCAAATGTTTGTCTCAGGCAGGTCATCGCTCTAGCGGTCAGTAGCGGACGAACTGATGGTGATAAGTGCCGGTGTGGTCCCGGTAGCGGAAGGCCACGCCGCGTAGGCTAGTGAGTTCCCGCTGTCCCCGGTTCACGGTTCTGACGGTCTGATAAGCGAGACAGCCGGTATCATTGTCGCGGGTGCAGACGCGCAGCTCAACGCGACGGCCGCCGACCGCCTCGGCCAGCCACGCCGGGCCTTCCTCGAAGCTCGCGCGCTGCCACGAGAAGGTCCCGGTCCGACCATAGGTGCCGATCTGGGTGCTGTCCTCGACCAGGAGATCGCCTTCCTTGTCACGGAACCGCCGATACCTGATGTGGTAGATCTCCATGGCATTCCGGTAGGCCCGCACTTCGGGGGTCAGGCCATCGACTCCGAGCTGCAACGGAGTAATGCCGGCAAGGGCCGCGACGCTGGGGTCGATGCCCATAGGGCAGCGCCAGAGCTGGAGGGGTGGCTCGATCGGCCAAGGCGTGATCCGGCGGATCACCTCGGCCTTGGCCGCGCTGCACTCGGCCGAGGCTGGAAAGCCGCCTGCCATGCACAGCAGGATGGCACAGTCTATAGGATAAGCTGCGGAGGGAACGGGTGGGGCAAGCGCCAGAGCTGCCACTGAGAGGTAACGGAGCTTCATGGGCGAGAGCCGCGTTCTGAGGCGGAATTGGGAGTCGCAGCAAGCTTGGCAATGCCGAGTTGGTCCGCGCGCTGGATAAAGCGCCGATACTGCACGCCAACTTCCTCGGCTTCCATGATGGCTTTGGATCGTGCTTCGGTGAGGCATGTGGTGAAGTCACTGACAGCACGGAAGTAGTCTTCAAAATCAACTCGGATCAGGTCTGCATAGGCGCGAAGATCACTGTCAGTTTCGGGCAGGTAAGGCGTCTCTGGCGGCACGCAGAAAGGGGTCGCAAACCCACCAAGGGGCTGGACCAGAAGGCCGATTGTTGCGGCAACCGCACTGTATGGGTGAGACCAAGCCATCGAGTTTCCTGACATGATCAAACGATCATACATGTCCGTGGCGATCATACAAGTTCGTTGTCGCTACTCTGTTTGGCTGTCATCCTTTGTTGCGGATGAGCGCTGGGGCTTACGAACAGAGGTAGCGACCGCGCAGTTGGATGGCTTATCTAACCAGAGCATCTGCATGTCGCCGTTGTTCCAGAGATAAAGCCAGCCAATACGGCCCCCAAAAGCTATGCGCTCAATGGGTCGGGCACAGAGACGTTCTTCTCGCGGCATGGCTGATCCTTCCTCGAAGCCGGGGTTCCGGGCTCGTTGCCACACTCACGGAAGTTGAAAAGACTAATCCATTAAGAACTAGCCAATCGGCTACTCCAAAGGTTATCAGATGTAGTTGCGTGCTACTGCAATGGCGACCGCCTGCGTACGGGTTGAAGCGTTGAGCTTTGCACAAGCCTTCATGAACCGCTGCTTGACCGTGGCCGCAGACACCCCCAAAGCCTCGGCGGTCTCTGCCTGTCCCAGGCCGTTGCGGAAGCAGGAGAGCACCTGAAGTTCGCCCGGGGTCAGGGCGGCTCGGTTAAGAAGCAGATCGACCCAGACGTTGAACTTCGCGTCGTAGGTGAGGATTTCCTCATCTGTAAATTCGCGGTCGGCACGTGCGATGGACAGGAACGACTTCGTCAATCCGACACGTCGTGTGTAGGCGACACCGTAGTTGATATCGTGCCTGCGGGCTTTCTCCATGACACCGCGAAGGTCAGGGGTGCGAATGGCAGACCAGCGGGTATGACCACTGTTCTTGCTCATCATCCAGAGAAGAACGGGATCTCCGATCGCGTAGTTGTTTCCCTCATACTCATCGCGCCATGTCTGCGGGTAGCCGGTGAACAGGTGTTCGGGGCCCGTCCAGCGATAGTTGAAGCCGATCGTCCATCCGGCAGGGGCGACAGTGCTTAGGTCCTCAAGCTCACGCGAGAAGTTCGGAATCAGGTCATCAATCATGAGGAAACCCGCTATGATGTAGCCAATCGGCTATACCAGAGGGCAACAAACAGGAGAAGAGGGAGAGACATCCGCGCAACGTTTGCTAGTGCTTCAAAAAGACCTTTCGAAGGGCTTAGGTGTGGCAAAGCGGTTCGAAGTCATAGCAGTGGCGGAGTTCACGCACGATATGGCGGAGACCCTTCAAGCAGTGTTCACGGCCTATGCTGTAGACGGCATTGTGCGCTTAGAAGTGACAACGCATGGGATCTGGCTGGTCCACCCGGGCGGGAGCCGCCAGTTCCTTGGTGCAGCGCGGTTGTTTGATTCGGAGAGTAACAATGTCCAGCATTAGCGAAGATTCAAGAGAGCTGGAATTCGAGGTGTCAGTAATCGAGCTGCCGCGCCAGTTTGAGAAAGTAAATCTCGTCCAAGAATTCATGCGATTTAGAAAGAAGATATTCGTCGATCGAATGGCTTGGCCACTCTATCACATGGATGATGTCGAGTTCGAGCAATATGATACGATCGACACGACCTATGTAATCGCACATTCGGGTAGCCAGGTACTCGGGGGTGCCAGACTGAAGCGCACCGACGCGACTCTCGGAACTGGACGAATCGTCTACAGCTATATGATTCGAGATGCTCACCTGGGCATACTGCCAGGTATGCCTGCAACGCTTTGCTCAAGCCCGCCTCCCATCGACCCGAATGTCTGGGAGCTGACGCGCCTTGCCGCGGTGTCCGACCCACCGGGGGTAGCAGAAGAGATACTGCGCGAGTCGAACAAGCACCTGTTCGCAAAAGGTGCGACGAGTTGTCTGTTCTTGGGCCCGCCCGCCTTCATGAGAATGGCGCGACGCTTGGGATGGATGCCTGAGCCGATGGGGCCGATCGTTGGCAACAACGATGGACGCTTCTTGGCCTTCAAGTGTGGTGTCTTGCACCCATGCCTTGTGGCCTCCGAAGCTGCCGCAGCTGACTGAGCATCTGCAGCTGCTCTAGACAGACTAGCTTTAGAACGATCAGGCAAGTTTGTCGGGCTGTCAGCGGCCCGATGTATCAACAAAACCCCCTTTCAGTCAGTTGGATAGATGAGGCCGGCGCGGTAAGCCTAGCTTGGGCTCAAGTGCCTTACGTGTCAGCAAAAATACATGTTGCGCGTAATCATGTAGTATCGTATCAATCTCGCATGCCGAAGGGTTCGGCACGCAGGTTGATGCCTCGACGGAAAGGCAGGGACCTGTGGAGAGATCGTTCATAGAAGCGCCTCCTAATGTGGTCAGCGAAAACGGACTCAGGAACTTGCTGCAGGAAGGCTGGCACGTCGAAATTGTCTGCCAGAGTGACGCAGAAAAACGCAGTTACAACTGGTATGGTGAGTGGACCATCAGGGGTATCTCGCCTGATGGTGCGCAGGAAAAGATACTCATCACTTCCCGAAGCGAGATCAATATTCGGGTTCTCAAGACAACAAACGGAGTTATCAGTTTTATGCTCGACATGGGTTTCGAGCATGTCCACCTTCCACTGCTCAAAGGTGGCCGATGCCGTCAGGCTCTTCGCGACACGAAAAGCGTGGCCGCTCACCGCGCTGATTAGCGCCTTCCTAGCGGCAGGCGCGGCTGCCGCCAGGAAGGCTCGATCCAACCTGACGACTAGAACCATTTCGGTCGCGCTACTTTACATGGCGCTATCGTTCATCTCTCCCGCTGCGGCCGAAGTGATCCGCTTCGACACCAAGGGAAACCAGATCGGGCAATCGCATCGTCGCAATCCCGTGAAGCGTTACGACGCCGCCGGTCGCCTGATCGCGCCGCCGAAACCGCAAGCAGCGGCAGATGATCTCGACACCATGGACCTCGAGGGCGAGGCGATGATGCTGCTCGAACCGCGGGCGGCGTCTCGCCGGGCGGTTTCGACCAACCCCGGCCATGCTGTCGGCATTGCGGCGGCGCGCAGCGTGGCGCTGCGCTACCAGCATCATCCGGCTCTCAAAGCCAACAGGATCGCGCCGCATGAATGGACGGCGCTGTTCCAGGCGCTTGTCTGGCAAGAGTCGCGCTTCAACCCGCGCGCCCGCAGCCACAAGGGGGCCATCGGCTACGCGCAACTGATGCCGGGCACGGCTGCGAAGCTCGGCGTCGATCCGCACGATCCGGTGCAGAACCTCGACGGCGGCGCGCGCTACCTGCTCATGCAGCTCCAGACTTTCCGATCCCCGATGCTGGCGCTTGCCGCCTACAACGCCGGGCCGGGGGCGGTGCAGAAATATCGCAACAGCGTCCCGCCTTATCGGGAAACCCGCGATTACGTGGTC
Source organism: Paracoccus niistensis (assembly GCF_042432925.1). NCBI lineage: Bacteria > Pseudomonadati > Pseudomonadota > Alphaproteobacteria > Rhodobacterales > Paracoccaceae > Paracoccus > Paracoccus niistensis. The sequence continues at coordinate 13,783 of NZ_JBHLWE010000042.1, forward strand.
CGCGTCCTCGCGGAGCGTGACCGCATCCTCCGGCAATAGAGAAGGATCATTCTCGTGACCAACCGACATTTCCTCATTCTGGCGCTTGCAAGCGCCGCCCTTGCATCCGGCGTCGCGGGCGACGCGCTCGCGCAAAGCGTGGATTTCTCGAAGGCCGATACTATCGGCAACGATTTCGTGGCCTGGATTCGCGGCAACCTCGCCACTGTCGTTTTCACGGTCGCCTTCGTGCTGACCGGCTTCTTGGCTGCCTTCAACCGCATCAGTTGGCTGTGGGTGCTTCTGGTTGTCGTGGGCGCCTTTCTGGTGTTCGGGGCGCCGACCTTCGTTTCAAGCCTCCGCTCGGCTTTCAGCTGATGGAGCGGCATGCCGTCATTCTCGGGCTCTCGCGGCAGGCCAAGCTCCTTGGCCTGCCGATGCCCTACATGATGGCGGTAGGCGCCCTGACCATGCTGCCCTTCATCTGGTTCAAGGTGATCGCGTGGCTGCTCACCGGGCCGCTCTGGTATGGCCTCGCCCGTGCGTTCGTCGCGGTCAATCCGAACGGCCACAAGGCAGTTGCGGTGGTCCTGAACAAGACCCCGCCCGCCCTGACCCGCAAGAAGCGAAAGGCGGGCCGCCACTATGTTTAACGCCAGGATTGGTCCGTTCAGCGAGCGCGCGCAGGCCCGTGTGCCGAAGTCGCCGCAGTTCTATGCGGAAATGCCCTATGCGCTCGAAGTGGACGATCACACCGTGCGCACCCGCGACAATGCGCTGATGATGAGCCTGGAAATCCAAGGCATCGACGGGATCACGGCGTCAGACCGCGACATTCTCGATCTGGCCAAGAGCTTCGCGGCCATCATGGACGGCCTCGATGATCGGTTCACCTTCTACATCCATCGGCTGATGCGCCCCGCCACGTTCGGGTTGAAGCCGATCTACGGCGACAACTTCGCGCATGACGTGGAAACGGCCTGGCGCAGCCACCTGTCGGGTCGCAACCTGCGCGAGTTCATGCTGGTGCTGACGGTGGTGCGGAACAAGCGCGTGCCGCTCAAGGTGCCGCTGTTCACCAAGGCGGCGAAGCGGCTTCTGGACCGCAACACCGAGGAACGCCTGGGCGAGTTGCGCGAGGTCGTCTCGATCCTCGAAACCAGTCTCGGGGTCGGGACAAAGCGGCTCAGGATCAGCGACGGAAGCCTGCTCGGCTTCTACAGCGCGATCAGCACCGGCCTTTACCGGCCCGAATATCGCGGCCAGCACACGCTGATTGCCGAGGACGTGTCGCTCCTGTCGGTGCGCTTCAAGGGGCCGGTTGCGGAGTTCCGCGACGGCTTCGACACCCCGCGCTTTGCCGCCGTCCTCTCGATCTGGCGCAACGGCAACCAGACCTGGCCGGGGATGCTTGATGCCCTCGACACCGGCACCGACACAGTGATCTCGCACGCCTACACGCCCGTCGCCATGAACAGGGTGAGCGAGCTGGCGAAGCGCCGCATCCAGCAGATGGAAGCGGCCGGCGATCTGGTCGGCTCGATCGCGGACGACCTGCGGCAGACCTATGACGATGTGGAGTCGGGCCGGATCGGCTTTGGTGAGCATCAACTGACGATCACGGTGTTCGCGGACAGCGAGGCCGCGCTTGAGGAGCGGGTGTCGCAGGTCCGCAGCGTGGCGGAACAGGCCAAGATCAAGCTCGTGCGCTGCAACGACACGCTGGCCGCAACCTACTTTGCCACCCATCCGGGCAACCAGGACTACCAGATCTGGAACCCGCTCACCAAGTCGATCAACTTTGCCGACATGGCCTCGTTCCACATGGCAAAGGCCGGGGCTGTGGCAAGCGAGCTGCCGTGGCGCACGCCGATCACGGTGTTGCAGACGGTGACGGGCGCTGCGCATCGCTTCAGCTTCCACGCGCCGGGCGATCCGAACGCGGAACCCACCATCGGGCACACGCTGTTTCTCGGCCCTTCGGGCGGCGGCAAGTCCTCGACAGTGGCCTTCCTCGCGGCGCAATCGCAGCGCGCGGGCGCGCGCGTGATCCTGTTCGACAAGGACCAAGCGCTCCGCATGGCGATCACCGCGATGGAAGGCCGCTACACCGCGATCCGCGCGGGCCACCCGACCGGGCTGAACCCGCTCCTGACCGAGCGCGGCCCGCGCGGCGAGGCCTGGCTGATGGACTGGCTCGCCCGGCTGGTGGAACGCGGCGACGACAAGCTGACCCCGCACCAGGCCGAGGCCCTGAAAAGCGCCGTGCGCCAGAACGGGCAGGCGCCCGACGAGCTGCGGACCTTCGCCCATTTTGAGGATCTGATCGGTGACGTGGGCGACAACCGCGCCCTTGCCATGAAGCTTGCGGAATGGGGACCGGAGGGCCGCTACAACTGGGTGTTCGGGGACGCCGATCAGCCGGTGATCGACCTGTCCGCGAACGTGACCGGCATCGACCTGACGGAAATCCTATCGATGGCGACGGAGCGGACAGCGGTGCTGTCCTACATCTTCCGCCGCCTGGAGCTGCTGTTCGAGGAAAAGCGCCCGACCCTGCTGGTGATCGACGAGGCCTCTACCGTCTTTGACGATGAGTTCTTTGCCCGCTGGCTGCCGAAGTGGCTGGTGACGGTCCGCAAGCTCAATGTCGTGGTGGTGCTGCTGACGCAATTCCCCTCGCAAATCAGGGAAAGCAGATCCGGCTCGATCATCCAGGGGATGCCGAACCAGGTGATCTTCCCCAACCGCGCCGCCGATGTGCCCGACTACGAGGGCTTCGGTCTGACCGACAACGAGCTGCATTTCGTGCTGACCGGGCGCACAGCGCAGCGGAACGCGCTCCTCCGCGGCCAAGACGGCTCCACGATCCTCAACTTCGATCTCTCCCCGCTCGGGCCACTGCTGACGGCGCTCGGCGGCGGCGAGGCGAGCATCCGGGCCTTCGGCCCCGACTACGCCCGCCGCAATCACTTCTGGAGGACTGATGATGCGTAAGGTTCTGATCCTTGCGGCGGTGGCCGCCACGCTCGCGGGCTGCGGCGAGCAGCCGGTCCGCAAGACCAACTGCTGGTCGGGCATGGCCTTCGTGGCATCAAGCCACTGCCGGTAGGGAGGTGGTGGTGCGGGGCCGCAAGTCCGTTCTGGCTCTGGCGCTGATCGGCGCGGCGGCAATCCCTGCCGGGGTCGCCGGACAAGGCGTGCCAGTGGGCGACTTCAAGCGGATCGCGCTTGAAGTCCTCGGATTGAACGAGGAAGCCGCCAAGACCAAGGAAGCGCAGGCCAAGAACGAGGAACGGCTCAAGCAGGTCAAGGCCCGCACCGATCAACTGGCGGCGGCGCAGCAAACGCTCAATCTGCTCACGGAAACCTCGCGCTTCGTGCCCGATCTCGAAGGCGCTGGCGTCTCGGGCGGTGGCGGGGCCTTCACGGGTGCTGCGGAAATCTACGCCATTGAGGACAACAACCCCTATGCCGCGCGGATCATGGGCGATGCGCCGGTCACGATCGAACAGATGATCGCGGACACGGCGCAGAGGCACGCCGGCCACCCGGCGCTTGCGCGCGTCGGCATCAACGCGGTCGAGTTCCGCTGCTGGCTCCAGGCCCTCGTCAAGCAGGAGTCGAACTTCTCCATCGGCGCGCGCAGCCATGTCGGCGCCTTCGGGCTGACGCAGATCATGCCCGGCACCTTCACCGAACTCGGTATCCCCGACGATGGGCGCCGACAGGACCCACGGGTGCAGCTCGACGGTGGCGCACGCTATCTGCTGAAGGGCCTCGGGATGTTCGGCTCCATGCCGCTGGCGCTCGCCGCCTACAACGCCGGGCCCGGCGCGGTCCAAAAATACAACGGCATCCCGCCCTACAAGGAAACGCAGAACTATGTCGTGAAGATCACGGGCTACTATAACCGCTACGCGTCCCGGATGGATGGTAACGCCCAGGCGGTCGGCACGCTCGATCCGCACGACATGGTGATTGCCGAAGCCTCGAACCTGTCGGACGCGGCGATGGGCTACGCGGCCGTCAGCATGAACACCATGCACGGCTCCATGATCCGGCTCAAAGACATCCTGGTGCAAGTCGAGGCCACCGGCTCGGTCAAGACCGCGATGGACCTGAACACCTACACGCGGACCGAGGTGGCGCGCATGGCGGTGATCCTGGTCCGGCTGCAAGCGGTGCAGCGCAAGGTGGAGGCGGCGCGTACGGCGCTGCTTCTCGAAGCCTATGCGCGCGATGAGGACTACCTGCGAGTGAGGTTGGACGGATGAAGCTGACGACGAAAGTTCTAACCATCGGTGCCGTTGCCTGCATCCTCGCGGTCCCGGCGGGCGGCCAGGGCGTGCCGACCATCGACGTCACCAGTCTGGCAAAGCTGGCCGATCAGCTTGTCGAGGCAAAGCTCCAGCTCAAGGAGCAGATCGCGCAGAACGTGAAGCTCGATGAGCAGACCAAGCAATTGCTGGACCAGATCCTGCTGCTCCAGAACCAGATCGACGCGCTGCGGAACGGGCTCACGCTGGCGGACCTCGGCGTCGATCCCGACAGCTTCCTCAAGGACATCCTGCCTGATTTTGCGGACCTGACCACCTCGGTCGAGGCGGCGCGGTCGGGGGACTGGACCCGCGTGCTGGCCTCGGGCGACGCCTTCCGGGGCGGCGGCTCCGTCAGCGGCCATGTGGATCGCACCTTCGAGCAATCGGGCCTGTCGCGGGACCGGGTGGACACGCTGGCGAAGAGCGAGGACCAGGGGGCCTCGCGCATCGGCCAGTCGGCCAACGTCAACGCCTTCATGAGCGTGGCGGCGGAAAGCTCTTCGGAGGCCGCCAAGGACAGCCTGACGCGACTGGACGGCCTGGTGCAGAAGATCCCCGACACCGCAGGGTTGAAGGAGGCGATCGACCTCAACACGCGGGTCACGGCCGAGCTTGGCATCGCGCTCGGCAATGTCTGGTCGATGGAAGCGATCCAGACGGTGGGTCAGGGCAACATGGGCGTCATGGACGCCGCCACTGCGGCCGACGAGGAAAAATACCTGCGGGTGAGGCTGGAGGAATGAGCATGAAGCGAACGGTTCTCGCGGGCGGGCTGGTGATCGTGGGCCTCGGCACCTTGGCAATGGCGCAGATACTTCCGCCGCAGGGTGGCACGGTTCCGGGCACGCTGTCGTCCGCCCCTGCCCCGGCGGCACAGGGCGCTGCTGCGGACCCCATCGACGCGGCAGATGCCAAACTCAAGGAACTGCTGGAAATGCAGGCGGCGATGAGCGATGCCGAACGGCAGGCGGAGGAGGATTATCTGAACCTCGACCTTGGCACCGATGTGGATGTGTCAGGCATCAAGCGGGTGCCGAGCGCGGCCGAGAACCAGCCTTACCGGACCTGCGAAAAGACGCCGCAAATGCTGGCAAACCTGCGGCGCCACGGTGATAAGGGTGATCGGGCCTACCGCGACATTGCCGGATATCTTTCCGTTACAAACGTCATTGCGACTAAAGACTGCACCTGCGCGGGCAAGATCATTCCACATGATGCGGTCGCCATGTTTGAAGATCGACTTCGGCAGAAATTCGGAGTGACGGTTCTGGAGCCGAAGCACACGCGCGATCTCTACAAAGAATATGATCGGCAAATCAAAATCGTTGATGCGATGTGCGGTGAATACTGATGGCCCTCGTTGAAACGATCCTCGGCGATTTGGACGCTGCGGTTCTGGACGCGGGAGAAAGGTATTTTACCTCCACGGCCGAGGCGCTCGACCCGATGCTGACCATCGTGACCACGCTGCTCATCGTGCTGGTCGGGGTGCAGTTGGCGCTCGGTGTCAACCGTATGTCCATGCGTGATGCCTGGCAGCTCGTCTCTCGCATCGTGCTGGTGTTCATCTTCGCGCGGTCCTGGGCCAACTTCGGCGTGATTTACGATGCCCTGTCCTCAGGCGCGGGCAGTCTGGCGCTGAGTTTCTTTAACGGGGACACCCCGAACCCTGCAGCGGGAATGGACCAGTTTGCCGTTCAAATGTCCGATGTGGCCGATGGTGCAGCCCGCGCCACGAGTTCAATCGCGCGGGGCGTGGTCGCGGCGCTTCTGATGATGATTCTGTCGATCCTAATGGCGGCCTATGTGCTGATCGTCGGCTTCTCCAAGATCATGATCGCCTTCCTGCTCGGCGTAGCCCCTCTTGCGATGATCGCCACCATCTTCGAGCGGACCAAGACGCTGTTCGAGGCGTGGCTGACCGCCTTCGTGGGCTACCTCATGTATCCCATTGCCGCCGCAGCGGTGATCGGCGCGGTCATTGCCATGGCCGATGCACAGTGGAAACCACAGGCGGAAGTGCAAGATTTCTCGATGACCGTCGGCTTCCTGTGCGTGGCCTTCGTCGGCATCTTCGCGCTGCTGGCGATCCCGACCGCCGCCGCGCACATCACCGGCAGCTTCAACCTTGCCAACTTCGCCCCCGAGGCTCTTCGCGTGGTCGGAAAAACCGCGACGCTCCCGGCAAGGCCGGTTGGCGCTTTGGCCGGCCGGCTTGGTGAAGCGGCCAAGGCGCGCGGGGAGGCATTCGCCTCCGGCGCCCTCACCGGCAAATCGCCTGCCTTGGCCGCCCGCGCCCGCGACCGCGAATGGGCGGAAAAGGGCGCCGAGTGGCGCAGGAAAATGCGCGGCATCGAAATCATGCAGGGCAAGCGCGACTAGCGCGACTGACCTTTCGGGACTTTGGAGGATGCAATGGCGGACCGCGAGTCTGACAGCAGGACGATTCTGGAAAACGAGCTGATCTTCGGCGTCCGCCGCCGCGAGCGGATGGCTTGGGGGGTCGCCATCGGCGGCGTGCTGCTTGGCCTCGGCGGCGTGGCGGTGGCGGGCATGACCCTGCCCCTGAAAGAAACGCAGGCGTTCGTGACCATCGTGGACAAGGACACCGGCTTGGCCGAGCGCGCCGTCCGCGTCGAGGCGGCCGGGATCGAGCATGGCGCGGCGGTCGAGCAATCGCTGCTCTACACCTACGTCAAGAACCGTGAAACCTATGACGCGGCCGACAACGAGGCCCGCCTCCTCCAAGTTTACCGCATGTCGGCACCCCGAATGCAGGCGGCGCTGAAGGCGCAATGGGACAAGGCAAACCCCAACTATCCGCCCACGATCTATGGCGCGAGCGGCAAGGTGATCGTGGACGTTCTCTCGATCACCCCGGTTGGGCCCAGGACGGCGCAGGTGCGCTTCACCAAGCGGCTCAAGAAGGCCGGCGAGCCGGACCGGATCGGCAAGTTCTACGCGACCGTCACCTATGAGTTTCAGCCGACAACCGCGAGTGCGGTGCAGCTCGTGTGGGAAAACCCCTTCGGCTTCACCGTCATCGACTATCGCGTGACCGCCGAAAGCCTTGAAGCCCAGAACATGGAGGGCCAGAAATGATCCGTTCCACCACGCTTGCGGCGCTGATCGCGCTGACCCTGCCCGCTGCCGCCCTTGCGGAAGCCCGCCCACGCGCGGGCGGCAACGACAGCCGCGTGACCTATGCCACCTTTCAGGAGGGGCAGGTCTATACCATCCATACGCGGGTGCGGAACGTCACCTTGGTCGAGCTGGGTGACGGCGAGACGATCCAGACGATCTCGGTGGGCGACAGCGAAGCCTTTGAAGCGGATAAGGTCGGCGCGTCGAACGCCTTTTCCATCATGTCCTTCGTGCCCGGCGCCAGCACCAACATGACGGTCGAGACGAACCGGCGCTTCTACTTTCTCAATGTCGTGGAGTCCTCGAAGGTCACGCCCAACTGGTCGGTGAAGTTCACGGTGCCGGGCAGCGGCGGGCCGCGCTCGCGCGCGGCGGCCGCGGCAGCGATCCCGGCCGAGGTTCCCATGACCTACCACGTCCTCAACCGCAAAGGAGCCGCTGAGTTCGCGCCGGTCGGGATTTCGGACGATGGCAAGAAAACCCTGTTCCAGATCCCGCCCGGTGCCCCGATCCCCTCGATCTTCCGGGCCGATGCCAAGGGACGGGAAACCAGCGTCAACAGCAGCGTGAACGGCACGATCATCACCGTGGGCGCGCGCTCGGAACGTTGGGTGCTGCGCTACGGCGATGAGCATGTCTGCGTCGAGGGCACCAAGGCGGGCGCGAAGCGGAGGACGCGCTGATGGCCCACGAGGATCAGCTTCAAGCCCGGCTGGCGCGGATGCAAAAGCCGGTCGCGGCTGTGCCATGGTGGCGGCGCATGGCGCTGCCGGCCGGGATGCTCGCCACGGGCCTGGCCGGCGGGGCCTATGTGGCAACGGTGCAGCCGGCTGAACAGATCTCGCCCCCGCCCATGCAGACCTCCGAAGTCAGCGAGTTTCAGGACGACTCCGGCCTTGCAGGCTTCACCGTCACCGAAAACGAACCCCTGCCTGTCACCACGCCGGCGGCCGTGGTGACGCGCAGCGAAGTCCAGACGGTGACGGACCCGCAGGCGAAGGCGGACGCCGAGGCCGCGCGGGCGGCTCTGGAAAAGGCCAGGGCCGATCTCCAGAAAGCCCAGGCCGAGCTTGCCGCCGCCCGCGCCAACCCTTCGGTCGATACCGCGCAGATCGACGCGCTGCGCCGGGAAATGCAGCAGTTGCGCGACGACATGGCGGGCAAGGATCAGGCTCTCGATGAGCTGACCCGCGACAATATGCGTCTCCAGACGGAACTCGACACGGCGGCACAGATGGCCGGACAGGCGCAGACGGAAGCCGACATGGAGGCGCAGCGCCTCGCGGCGCTCGAACAGCGCCGGGCCGAACTCGAAGCGCAACGCGCGCAGGAGCAAGCCTTGCTGGAAGCGCGCGCCCGGTCCGCCAAGGTCATTCGCTTCGGAAGCGATGGCGGTGGCGGTGGTGCCGAGGCCGACAGCGGCGCGGATGAACAACTCGATGCCGCAGAACGCTTTCGCCGCGCGGGCCGGACGGAAGCCGTGCAGGCCCAGGTCATCGGGGAACCCTCGCGCACGGTGCTCCAGGGGACGCTGATCGAGGCCACCTTGGCGAACGCCATTTCCAGCCAGCTCGAAGGCAACCTGTCTGCCACGGTCAGCTATGACGTGTGGTCGATGGACATGGCGAACGTCCTGATCCCGCGCGGCTCGCGCCTGTTCGGGCGCTACAGCTCGTCCATCGACAAGGGCCAGCGGCGGATCATGGTGGCCTGGGACCGGGTGGTGACACCGGACGGCCAGTCGGTCGAACTCGCGGCCTATGGCACGGATCGGATCGGCCGCGCGGGTGTGACGGGGCGCGTGAACACCCATACCCTTGCTCGCTTCTCGGCCGCCGCGGCGGTGTCGATCATCGGGGCCGCGCCCGCTGTCCTGGCCGCGGCCATCGAAAAGGACCGCGACGACAAGATTTCCCGCGAAACCGTCGAGAACATCGGCACCAACGCCAGCGACACGCTCGGCTCGATCATGAAGGACTACATCGACATTCCGACGACGATCAGCGTCGATCAGGGGGCCGTCGTCATGGTCATGGTCAACGCCGATCTGGAAATGCTCTGATGGCGGCGCTCGGGCATCTGGAAAGCAGGCTCCATGTCCTGCGCCCGCTGATCGAGGCCGACAGCACGATCGAGGTGGCGATCAACGGCGACGGTCGGGTGTGGGTCGAGCGCGCGGGCGACAGCGCCATGTCGCTGACGGACGTGACGCTCTCGCCGGTCGAGGTCAAGGATCTGGCCGGGCTCATCGCCAACAAGCAGCGCCTCACGCTGACCGACGCCCTGCCCGCGATCTCGACCACCGTGGACTATGCCGGGGCCACCCTGCGCTGCCAGGCTATCATTCCGCCCGCGTCGGCGGGCGGCACGACGATCACCTTCCGGGTGTTCCGCCGCAGGCCCACAGGTGAAGCGCCCAAGCACTTCCGCTTCCTGCGCGACCAGACGGTTTCGCTGGAAGCCGAGCGGCTGGAGCTGCTGCGCCGGGTCCGCGACAGGGCAATGCACGGCGCCGATCCCGACGAGTTCCTGCGGGCCTGCATCCAGGCCCGCATGAACATCGTGATCTCGGGCGGCACGTCCTCGGGCAAGACCGAACTGGCCCGCCGCCTGCTCTGGATGGTCGAGGAATGGCACCGGCTGGTGCTGATCGAGGACTCGGCCGAGCTGCTGCCCGCGCAGGACAACGTAGTGAGCCTGATTGCCGAGCGGGTCGACGCCTCGGCGCGCTCGGCCGACAAGCTGCTGGAAATGACCCTGCGCCTCCGCCCCGACCGGATCATCCTGGGCGAGTTGCGCGGGGTCGAGGCTGTGACCTTCCTGGAGGCGATCAACACCGGCCATGAGGGCAGCTTCACCACCCTTCACGCCACAACCGCACGCAAGGCGGTCAACCGACTGGCCTTCCTGGTGATGCGGGCCGGGATGCCGCTGACGCTGGCGGAAATCCGGGGCTACGTGCGCGAGTCCATCGACGTGATCGTGCAGACGGGCCGGATCGAGGACGAGCGCGGGATTCTGGAAACCTACTTTCCCGCGCTCGATGGGGAAAGCAGCTAGGCCGCTTTCCTCTTGCCGAACAGCCGGGCGTCAAACTCGTCCATCCTGGCTTGCGCCTTCTTCCTGATGGCGTCCTTCACGTCCTCGTCGCTGCGGCTGTCGTTCTCACCGCGCAGGTCTTCCGCAACTTCGCGCGCGAGCGTCGGCTTCTTGCGGGGTTCGGCATCCGCAGCGGGTGCGGCTGTTCCGGCAGGGGGGGCCGCGCCCTCGCTGGCCGGCGTCACGATGGCACCCTGACGCGCTGCTTCTTCGGCCGCAGCCTTCTCCACCCTGGCCTGTTCTTCCTCCGCGACCTCGCGCATCAGCTTCGGCTCCGGCTGCTGTTCCTGTGTCTTGCCCTTCCTGCCTTTCTTCGTCTTGGGCGCGTCCTCGGCTGGAGGGTAGGCCACCCGCGCCTCCTGGAGCGCGGTGAGCCTGGCCTTCATTTCGTCCAGTTCGGCCCGCATCGCATCGGGATAGGGCAGCGGCCCTTTCTGCGCGTCAAAGATCGGTTTGAAATAAGCGTCCTGGTAGTAAACGATCCGGTCCACAAGGATGGGGTTCTGCCGCTCGGGGATCAGGATGATCTTGTTCGGATCGAGATTGCGGACCTCGCCGGGCGTCAGCAGCGGCCGTTCCTCGTTGCGCCGCGAGATCGAGCGTTTCAGGATGCCCTGCCCGTCCTGCGAATAGCTGTCGCTGAGCGCAAGACGGGTGGTCTTGCCAAGTGCCTCGGAGACTTCGCCGGTGGTCTTTTTCTCGTTGGGGGCGATATAGAGCTTCATGCCCGCCGCGCTCTCGATCGAAAGCCGCTCATTCTCGGTGTAGATGCTTTCAAGCCCCGGAATGGACTGCGTGATGATCGATACCCGCGCGCCATGACCGGCAAGCTGTTTGAGCGATTGCACGATGATCGGCATGTGGCCGAGCTGGTCGAACTCGTCGAGGATGATCTGCATCGGCCAGGGCTCAAGTCGCGGATCGGGGATGCGGGCGCGCATGGTGGCGATCAGCTCCCCGAACAACAGCCGCAGCAGTGGCGCCAGCGTCGGAATGTCGTCGGAGTTGGCGACGATGTAGATCGCGTGCGGTGCGCGCCGAATGTCGTCCCAGGAAAAGTCGTTGGCGCTCGTCACCTTCTCGATGCGCGGGTTCAGCCACAGGCCAAGCCCTGCCCCGTCCAGAACCGAGGCATAGGACGAGAGGGTGCGGTCGGAATAGCCTGAGAAGTTGAGGAAGATCGTCGCGGACTGCTCGTGCTGCGTTTCCGTGGCGAACCGCTGGTAAGCCTTCTCCTTGTCGCCGCTGCCGAACAGGATGCGGGCGATCGTGCCGATGGTTGGGGTCTTGCGCTCGATGGCGAGCATCCCGGCCGCGACGAACAGCTGGCGCGCGCCCACGATGAAGTCGGACGCCCCGCCCTTCTCGTTCCTGGGCGTCAGGAAGTAGCTGGCGAGCTTGGAGAGTTCGGTGAATCGCTTGTCCGTGTCAGCAATGGCGGCAATGCGTTCCAGCGGGTTGTAGCGGTGCGTCGGGTTCTCGAAGTCGAAGGGCGCGAAGCGGAACACCCGGTCGCCCTGCGCCAGCCGGTGGCGGGACGTGGCCTCGAAGATTTCCCCCTTCACGTCCATGACGACGCAGGAGCCGGGGAACAGCAGCGTGTTGGGAATAACATAGCCCACACCCTTGCCTGAGCGGGTCGGGGCGACGACCAGGGCGTGCGGAAACTGGTCATAGCTGCCGCAAACGAAGCGGCCGGCCCTGTTCTTCTTCTCGGGCTTGCCGAACTTGCCGAACACGAGGCCCGACCCGACAGGCTGCGCGAGGCCGTTCCTCTTGACCTCGCCCTTAGTCTGGAAGTGCGCCTTGCCATAGGTGGTCAGCCGGTGCGTGACGCTGAACACAACCCCGGCAAGGGCCAGCACGAGCGCCCCGCCGAGGACGATCAGGTAGGCGGTGCGCCACGGGTCCTGCCGCAGCGCCCCGAAGCCGGGGAAATCCGTCACCAGGATGAACGGGTTGCCGGTGTTCAGGTTGGCCCCGAGCTGCCATTGCAGCCAGAGGCCCCCGAACATCAACCCGACAATGGCCCCGGCGATCAGGCCCGCCGGAACGGCGACGCTTATGCGGTTCATTGGCCCTGCCCTTTACAGCTCAAGGTCATGATCCTTGCGGCGCAGCTCATGCTCGGGCGTGTCGCGCTCGTGCAGCCGCTCCTTCGCCAGTTCTGCCTGCCGCATGGTCAGGCCGATGCTCTCATGGCTCTCCGCGGCCGCAACAAGCGCCTTCGCGATGTCGCGCCGCTGTCCCGGCTCGGGGAAGTCAAGCGCCAGCGCCCGGTCGTCGCCGGAAGCGATCTGCGCGATGACCTTCTCCCCGTAACGCTCTTTGAGATCGGAGGCGAAGCGTTCGGCATGATCCTCATGCTCGAACGCGACCCGGCCGTGCTGGCGGTNNNNAGCGTCCGGGTCAGGCGATCGGTCTCGTGGCTGTGGTCGATCTCAAGGGCGGTGTTCAGCGTCCTGGCGGCGGTGGCATAGAAACGATCCACCAGGTCGGCAGCTGCGTGGCGCTGATCCTCGCGGTCCAGATCGAGGCCCCGCGCCTTCACGACGGCCTGAAGGTCCTGCCGGACCCACTCCCGCTCCTGCCAGGCGTTCGCGGCCGGCTGCTCGAGGCGGCGTTCCATCGTCTCGCGGTCGATGCCAATGGCCTCGGCCGCCTCGAAAACAGCCGATTTGACCTCACGAGCGGCATCCTCGGCAAGATCGACCGCCACCTTGCCGCGCCGGATTTCGTCGTCCAGCACTTGCGTCTTGTAAAGCTCGGAACGCGGGGCGCGCATGACCAGCTCGGCCCCGCGCGCGTCGCCGAGGTCGCGCATGATCTCGGTCGTGACCTCGGCCAGCTCCTGGCG
>NZ_JBHLWE010000043.1:0-43457 GCF_042432925.1 Paracoccus niistensis
ACCCGGGGCGGCACCCACACGGGCGCCCAACTGGCGGCGCAGCTCACCTACCTGTTCCGGAAGTCCGAGGCCGTGTTCAGCCATGCGGCCGATTGTGAGCTCGGGGCACGCACGCTGTCGGCCGAGCAGCGCAAGGAGCTGGTGCTGGACTGGCAGGACGCCTGGAAGGGCGCACCGAAGAACGGCCACACCACGCATCTGCTGCTGTCCTTCCCGGCTGACCTGTCGCCCCGGAAGGCGCTACGGATCGCGGAAGCTTGGGCCTTCGAGATGTTCCAGTCGGGCACGCATGTCGCCGACGAATGGGCCTATGTCGCGGCGCTGCATACCGACCGGGCGCATCCGCATGTCCATATCGTGCTGAACAATCGCGGGCTGCACGGCGACAGCTGGTTCTACATCGCTCGCGACCACGTGTTCTGCCTCGACATGATGAAGGAGCGCCTGGTCGGGATCGCGGCCGACATGGGGGTGGAGCTCGATGCCTCCTCGCGGCTCGAGCGCGGCATCCTGACCTATGGTCCGAGCCGCGCCGAGATCGAGGCGGCTGCCCGCGAGAAACGGCAGGTTCACGAGCGCAAGCTGCAGGGACAGGCGCTGGAGGACGGGCTCGCGGTCATCGAGCAGAGCGCTGCCACCCTGCGGATGCTGGCCTCGATCGCCTCGCTGTCCCGGCTCAAGGAGGTGGCGCTTCGCATGGAGCGCGCGGCCGGGATCCTGGAGACGGGCGGCATCCTGACGCCCAAGGCCCTGGAGACCGGCGCCATGGACCTGGAGACAGCCGGAAGCCGGCAGGAGCTGGACCGGGTGTTCACGGGCTGGCTTGAGCGGGCCGAGCGCCGGATTGCCAGGCTGGCGCCTGCAGAGCAGCGTGAGATGCGCCAGGAGCTGGCCGAGATCACGACCGGGATCCTGCGCGATCTCGGCGACGCACGCGGGGCCGAGCTGGTCCTGCGCGCGCCCCGCTCGGAGCTTTACCGGACCCAGGTGCTGGACGAGGAGATCCGGCGCGGCACGGTGACAAGGGAGCTGACCGAGCGCGCGACGCAGGAGGTCAGATCCGCGGTGCTCAACGCCGCTGGCGCCATCGGCCTCGACCGCGGCACGATGGCGGGCCGCCTCGAGCAGCCGGCCGCGAACGCCTGGCAGGAGCGGGAGTGGGTCCGGCAGGACCTTCAGGCCGTCTCGCAGGCGCGGGGTCTTGATCTCGACCGCGAGGCCGAGCGCCATGCCGCCGCCGAGCTGGTGGACCGCTTCTACGCCACGGCCGCCCACGTGCTGAACAGGGCGCTCGAGATCGACCACAGCCCTGCGCGTGATGATCGTCTGACGCGGACGCTGGCATCGCTGGCCGCGGTTCACCGCCAGCACGGCCGGGTCGCGTTCGAGCATGAGGATCATGCCGAACGCTTCGCCTCCGATCTCAAGGCGCGTTACGGCGAGACGGTGATGGCGCAGATCGCCGCCGGCGACGACCGCGCCCTGGCGCTCGACGTCCCCGCGGCCCGGCAGCGGCGCGACATTGCGAGGGCGCTCGTTGCCGCCGCGGAGGCCCACGAAAGCCTCGGGCTGAGCACGCGGCAGGCGGAGCTGGCAAAGGAACGGCTGCACGAACATGACGAACCCCAGCATGAGCCGCGCCGCAAGGACCATGATCTGGAAATGTAAGGAGGCCCTTGCAGACGCTTGTAACATCCGTGGCCTGCTGACCTGAGAAGGGTTTCCTTGGCGCTGCCTGTCCCTTGGGGAAGATATGAAGACGACAGCGGCAAACATGCGGGCATCTTGACCAAGGATAGCGGGAACCACGCGGGGTTCCTGATAGGTCGGTATGCATAGAGGAACGCGGTATTGCTGTTGTTCCAATGAAGGTGCGTAGCTGAAGGGCGGGCACAAGCTTTTTTACCCTCTAAGCAATTTATAGTAATGTTACTACATTGCCTCGGAGGATGTCGTGACTATCACCACCCTTTCCAGCCGTGAGCTCAACCAGGACATCGGGCGCGCCAAGAGGGCCGCCCTTCAGGGTCCAGTCGTCATCACGGATCGTGGCCGCCCCGCCCATGTCCTGCTGACCTTTGCACAGTACCAGCGGCTCACTGGCCAGCAGCGCAGCCTGGCCGAGGCGCTGGCGATGCCGGGGCTGAGCGACATTCCCCTTGAGCCGCCAAGGGCCGGTATCAGCAGTCGGGTTCCGGACCTGTCCTGATGCTCCTGCTCGACACCAATGTCGTTTCCGAGCTGCGCAGGGTCGGGGATGGCCGGGCGGATCCCGGAGTCATGGCATGGTTGGCAGGAACCGATGCCAGCAGTTGCTATGTCTCGGCCCTGACCCTCATGGAGCTTGAGATCGGGATCCTGCGCGTCGAGCAGCGTGATCCGGCACAGGGCAATTTGCTGCGCCGCTGGATGGAGAGCCGGGTCATGCCCGAGTTCGCCGAACGCACCCTGCCCGTCGACACAATCGTTGCGCTGCGCTGTGCCCGCCTCCACGTGCCGGACCCACGGGCCGAAAGGGATGCGCTGATTGCCGCAACAGCGCTTGTCCACGGCATGAGGGTGGTGACCCGGAACGTCGCGGATTTCGCGGCTACAGGCGTTCCGCTTCTGAACCCCTGGACAGCATCCTAGCTGCGGGCCTGCAGGCCTGCAGGCAGGTTCCGCAGTCCACGCCCGTGGCAATCCCGTGCAAAGCTGGGCCGGACGTGCCGGGGTCACGGACCTCAGGAGGTTCTGTCTATGAGCTTTTCATAAAGGGGACGGTAGGTCTGGTTGTGCTGATAGGCGCTCAGGGCCTTCACGATCAGCGCCCATTCCTGGACCGTGAGATGCAAGCCTGCCGGAGGGCTGCGGAAGGTAAAGGAAGGCAAGTTCATCTGCGTCTGGCGAGAGGTCAATTCATCCTCCGGTATACTGGTACAAGGGGCCTGAAGCGGCCAAAATCATCAACTATGCAGAGATTATATCGAGATTCTTTCTCCGTTTAGTTGTCTAAAAGGTTAATTCGTCCATGGCTCCGGGCTGGCCGATATCCTGCCTCGTGCCCTCGGCCGTGCCCGGGGGGCGCTACAGGGTCCGGTCCTTTGGTTACTCGAAGATGAAGTCCGCTCCGCTCAGGGAGACCAACGATGACATGCTTGAATGGCTCGATGACACGATCAGGCAGAAGACCGGCGGCTCGCTCAAGGATGTATATGCTCCAGCCTTCAGGAGCATTGTCCTGCGCCTGCAGGACGCCACGGGCGCTTACTCGGCTGAATGGATAAGCTGCTGAGGATCATCCGCCTGCGTATGCACAAAGAATTGCCGCTGAGCCCCTGCTGGCTTAGGCTGGCCGGCAAAATACCCCAAAGGGGAAGGACGAGCAGAATCGGATAAACCACCAGCCCAAAAGGAAACCCCCCGCGCGGGGGTCCGCACGAGGGGGCTTGGGTAGCAACACAGGTTTGGCGACCTGATTAGCAGCAGATTACACCTGCTAGAGTTAGCTGCCCGCTCCCGGAAATCAAGAGCAAAAAGCGCATCTGTGCGAACGGATGAGGCTTGCCTGCGGACACCGCGCTTCTTGTGACATAGGAGCAGCACTTGACGACTGTAGCAGCCGCAGCAAGCGGCGATTTTTTCAGATGCCTTGGCGTTCTGACCCAGGCTTGCACAGGTGCGCGCGCCCAAGGCCGGACGCGGCTCCACCGCACCTCTCACCAGCTTGGCACCTGCGAAGCCACGTTCTGGCGCAGCACCACGCGGCAAGAGGTGCAGAAGATCATCAAGGCTGCGCAGCGATACGAGCTGCACGGCCGCAAGCCCGGCAGACGCAACGGACCGTTGGGAAGCATCGCTCTGGAGATCCTGGCGCTGTTCGGCAACTTGGTCAGCTTCAAGACGGGACGCCTTGACCCTTCCCTTGACTGGATCATGAACAAGTTGAAGCGGTCGAGGGATGCCGTTGTTCGGGCCTTGAAGGCGCTGCGCGACCACGGCTTTCTGGATTGGCTGCGCCGATTCGAGCCCACCCCGAACGAAGGCCGTGGTCCGCAGGTCCGGCAGGTCAGCAACGCTTATCGTCTTTCCGCACCCAAGCGAGCCCTGGCGCTTCTGGGCCGCTGGTCCGGCCGTCCTTCCCTGACGGATGATGACCTCGCACGGGCTGACAGGAAGGACATCGAGGCAGAGCATGTGGCATCGCTCGATCTCGGGGAGTTCGCCAGTTTCCAGCTTGGTGACTCGCCTCTCGGGAAGGCACTGGCGCAGATGGGCAGAGCCCTAGACTTACGCGAGTCTGTCAAGCGGACTGAATCCCAGTCTACCATATATTCTTATACTCCCGTGTAAGATGAGGGTATGACGCAGAAGCACTCCAACTAGGCTCAGGACTCGTTAAGTTTCATGGCCAGAACATGATGGTTGCGGCGAGTGCGATGGTGGACAGGAAGACCTTCGGGCATCTGTCGTAACGCGTGGCGAGTTAGCGTCCGAGGAGCTGGTGTAATTTTATTACTACCGGCGGTGCGATCCTGGGTGGCCATCGAGGTGTAGGATCGAGGTGGAGTTTGGCGACTTCAACCACGGACCTTACGGAGACCCCGAGGACCAAGACGAACATGGACCTGTCCGAGCTTCTGGCCAAGCACGATCAGGGCGGCTTCCTGCGCTCCATCGCCGAGGCCGTCCTGCAGTTTATCATGGAGGCCGATGTCGAAGGTCTGATCGGCGCCGGACGGCATGAACGCAGCGGCGAGCGCACAACCTGGTTCAAGCAGGTGCGCATCAAGACCCGCCGCAACTACCAGATCCGCTCGCTTCTCACGGCTCGCGAGACGCTGGTGCGCATTCGCGTCAAGATCGAGAACGAACTGCGCGGGCTGTTGCGCACCTTCGGCGTGCTGTTCGGCAAACGCGTCGGCAGCTTCGCACGCCGCGCCGGAGAGATCATCTCGGGCGAGCTTGATGCCGCGCCCGAGATGCGTCTGGTTGCCGAGGCGCTGATGAAGGCGCGGGCCTCGACCCTGGACCAGATCAAGGTGCTCGACCGGCGCTTGTCTGCCATTGCCCGGGCAATGCCCATGGTGCGCCTGTTCATGACTGCGCCCGGCGTGGGCGTGATCACGGCCTTGGCCGCGCATCACAACCCAACACTGAAAGCCTTCGCACAGCGGCTGCGCAAAGCTGGCAAGCCGCACAAGTTCATCATCACTGCCGTCGCCCGCAAGCTTGTCACCATTGCCAATGCGCTATGCAGATCGCGGAAGCCGTGGGCCGCCCAAGCCGGCTGAACGATACAGTTGCTAGCGGTTGATCAGGGAGAAGTGGTCATCCTACAAGATCCGTGTATTGTTCTAGTGGGTGGGTTATTGGGTATGAGTTCTGATCGCACAACGTGGCTGGATGGACTTCGGGGCGTTACTATCTGCTTGGTCATTTTGCACCACTGCTACCTCTCCGTAGCATTCGCCTTGCCCGAACTGGGCCAAAGCTTCCTTCTCCCCGCCTATACGATCGACCGTGCCATCGCCCTTGTGCGGATGCCGGCATTTTTTCTGTGTTCCGGCATCCTGTTTGCCATTCCCGCAGCGCGAGGCTGGAAATGGTTTCTGACCAAGCGTATCGCATGGACGGTTTGGGTAGTGGCTCTGTGGGGCTGGATTACGGTCGGGCTGACCTTTCTCGGATTTCAGATATATCCATGGGGCGGCTCCAACCCTACGGTCCGTGGTTTGCAAATGGCTCTTGTCGAGCCGATCGGGAACATGTGGTTCATCTACACGATCGCAATCTTGGGTGTCTTCGGCATGACCTTCAGGGGTCTTGGCAAGACATCATTCCTGCTTCTCGCCTCCGTGCTCTCGCTCGCAGCATTGCTGATCGTCTATTACGGCAACCTGCCCTCAGGTTTTGACCTAGTCATCCGAAATCTGGGGATGAGGGGTTTCCTGTTCTTCACGATCGGTTTCGTGTTCGCAAAGTCATTCATAGACATGCCAAGTGGGCGGCTCCTTGGCGCGCTGATCGCTCTCGCGATCTGGACGTTCTGCGCTTACCTGCTGAAGCAGCTGAATGGAGAAACCTTGTTCTACCGTCCGATCTTGTCTGTGCCCGCCACGTTCTCCGCCATCTACATCCTGCGATATGCCTTAGCTAACCTCCCCTCAATGAGCCGTGGCTTTGAATATCTTGGCCGCCGATCGCTGGAGCTGTTCCTGCTGCATCAGTTCTTTGTCGCCATATTCTTCTTCTCTATGCTGCCCCTGCTCGGTCGGATAGGCGGAGAGGCTTACATTGCGATTATGTTCCTTGCCACGATGATGTCTTCCATCGTGCTCGCCCGACTTCTTCGGCGAGTGCCTGACAATGTGTTCTTCGCCGTTCCCTCAGGTTTAAAGAGTGTGAGGTGAGGCTCTGCCGGGCAGGCGGTTGACCCCGAACGCATCGCCAGAAGAATCCGCAAAAACGCACATCTCGTCTTGTGCGTTTGAGTGGGCTCAAAGCGTTACCGCTGATCGTGCGATGGTTGCTATTTTTTTCTGCGCCAAGGCCACCAACTGCGAGGCTGGTCTACCAGCTTTTCCGCCATTGCCTTCTAGCGCTACTTTGGCACACTGACTCAAACCGCCTGCTTCTCTTGCTGCTTCTGCTGTCGCGAGTTGCGGCGGGAGGGGGATATAGGATGGGAGGCAGACTGGCGAGCGGAACTGGACCGGTTCCTGGAGCCATTTGTGGCCCGGCGGGACCACCGGGCGCGGCGGGCCATGTGCCCGCTTTATGTCGCTGGCCTGATCGGCCCGGGAGACCGCAAGAGCATCCAGCCCATGGCATCGCGGCTGGGACTACGCAGCCACGATGCGCTGCATCACTTCGTCTCGGCTGGGCGTTGGGACACCGAGCCGCTCGGCGCCGAGCTGCTGGCGCAGGCTGACCGGCTGGTGGGCGGTTCTGAGGCCGTCCTGATTGTGGATGACACGGCGCTCCCGAAGAAGGGGAGCGCTTCAGTCGGCGTGGCCCCGCAGTATGCGATTGTGCTGGGCAAGAATGCCAACTGTCAGACGCTGGTGTCGCTGACCTTAGCCTCAGGCGAGGTGCCGGTGCCGACCGCGCTGAGGCTCTTTCTCCCGGAGAGCTGGATGGTGGATGGCGCTCGCCTCGACAAGTCCGGTGTGTCCTCAGAGTGCCGCACCTTCCGGAGCAAGTCCGAGATCGCGGTCGAGAAGATCGACCGCTATCTCGGGCCGCCGGTGTGCGCTTCGAGTGCGTCCTAGCGGACGCGGGCTATGGCTGGAGCGCGCCCTTCCGCTAGGCCCTGAGCGAGCGGAGTCTCCGGTGGGCGGTGGGCATCCCAGCCAAGCAAAAGGTCTACCCCGTCGATGTCGAGATGATCCTCCCCGTCGCCAGACACGGTCGCCCGCGCAAGCGCCACGTCCCTGACCAGCTCAGATGGTCTGCCGAAGCAGGACTCGCGGACGCCGACTGGCAGACATAGAGCTGGCGGTGTGGCGCCAGGGGTCAGCTGGCCGCCCGCTTTGCAGCGTTACGTGTCCGCGTGGCTGACGGCCCGCCGCAGCGCATCCACGACATGGGAGCCTAGCACCTGCCGGGCGAAGAGGTTTGGCTGGTGGGCGAGAGCCGCGCCTCGGGCGAGCGCAAGTATTACCAGTCGAACCTGCCTGCCGACGCGGACCTTAGGACACTTGCCGCCACCATCAAGGCGCGTTGGTCCTGTGAACAGGCCCACCAGCAGCTCAAGGAGGAACTCGGCCTCGATCACTTCGAACGGCGCTCCTGGACCGGGCTGCACCGACACGTGCTCCTGACCATGATCGCCTTTGCCTTCCTCTGGCAGCGACGCATAGCCCAAGTCAGGTGGGGAAAAAATAACCCTCAGCCCCCCCTCAGCCGAGCCTGCCCGCCATCCGACAGGCCATCATTGCAGCGCTCAGGCCACCACACCTGTTGACCAAATACCCACACTGCCGACGATGGATCAGGCCGCCTGAAACAGGAGTGCCAAAGTAGTGCTAGAAGGGCTATGTGTCGGTGCTCTAGCTCGAAGGGCTGATTGTGGTGGATCAGTAAAAGAAGCTAGCAAAGCGCGACTATGTCTGGGTGGGTGACGATAAGATGGTATCCGGGAAGGCTGCTCGGTGATCCCCTCCTACTACAAGACCTCGATTGGCAGCCGGTTCCAGTTCCGCCAGGACGTGGCCCAGATGGTGCATGGAAGCTGGTAGGGCGTTGACACCCACACAGGAGCCACCACGTGCGGACAGCGAGGCTTATCCACGCGATGCTGGATGGAGCGAATGGTCGCCAAGACCTTCTCTCGCGGTGTACAGACTGATGGACTATCTGTGAACGAATATCTCCTCCCGGTCTTCGGCTGCTTTCCTACGCGTCCAAGAAGATGTTGCATACCGGATTATTTCTTATATCCGGTTACCATAATAATCTGGTTCGTGAATCATGCCGACTGTTGTCATTGCTTCGCCCAAGGGGGGCGCCGGGAAGTCTACCGCCGCGATCATTCTGGGAACTGAGCTTGCCCATGCTGGCGCCGCCGTCACGCTGCTCGACTGCGACCCGAACCGGTCGCTGTCGCTCTGGGCCAGTCGAGGTCCCCTTCCCTCGCGCATCACGGTCCTGTCGGACGTGGGCGAAGGCGAGATCGTCCGCACCATCAAGCGCCACGACATGGACGGGCAGATCGTCATCGTGGACCTTGAGGGCGTGGCCTCGCGGCTGGTCAGCCGGGCGATTTCGCAGGCAGACCTGGTGATCACGCCGATGCGGGCGACGACGCTGGACGCGACCGTGGGCGTGCGCGCCCTGCAGCTGATCCGCGAGGAGGAGGAGGCGCTCGACCGCCCCATCCCCCATGCCGTGGTCTTCACCATGACGCGGGCGGTGCGCTCGCGCCAGCACAGCGGGATCGAGGCCTCGCTGCACGACCAGGGCGTCGATCTGATCGAGCCGCCTCTTATGGAGCGGACGGCCTTCTCGGCGCTGTTCGAGTTCGGCGGCGACCTGCGGAGCATGCCTGCGCAGGGCAACATGGCGGCCGCGATCGGCAATGCCGAGGGCTTCGCCCGCGCCGTTTATGCGCGGCTGACGGCGGAGGATGCGTGATGGCGGACAAACCTTTCAGCGTGGACCTAGGCCGGCTGAAGTCGCGCGAAAAGGACCGCAGCACGGCGGCGGTGGAACGTGTAGACCGCGCTGGCGAGGGACTGGGCTTCGTGGACCGCGACCCAGTCAAGCGGCGTGGCCGCAAGCCCAGCCCGCGCACGGGACAGGTTCATGCCAAGGTGCTGCCCCATGTCGCGGAGGAGATCGCCGCCGAGGCCCGCCGCCGCGGCGTCCAGCAGGGTGTGGTGCTGGAGGAAGCTTGGGCGCTCTACAAGAGCCGGGAAAGCACGGCTGATTGATGAAGTAATCTGGTTTGTTTTTTTACCGGATAAACAAACAAATCCGGTGCCATCTTTCATTTCAGGCTGCAACAGGATTATGGATCTCCAAAATAATCTGATTATTTATATCATCCGGTAAAAACAATTACCCAATAATAGTATGCACTGGGCTGTATTCCGGTCTCTCAAGGCTCTGCCTTGCAGGCTTTCGGACGCGCCCGGGTTCCACCCGACACTGCTTGGATGGGGCAGGATCACCTTGCCCTATCTAAAACGGTCCCAGACGCAGCGGTTGCGCCCTAGTCCTTTGCCACTTCGCCAAAGGGCATCATGGCGAAGCCTGCCAGATAATAGCCGATGTCGCGCACCAGCATGTTGCCCCTCCGGCCCCGCCCATCACCGGTGTCGTACTGCTCGGGCGTATAGATGGCGTTTGCCTTCACGGCGACGTTGGCCATGGAGAAGAACTCGATTTTGGTCTTCATGTCTTGGTGCCGCGCGTGCAGGACGTGGCAGCCGACCTCGACGTCATCGAAGACGAACGTGACCTCCGCCTTGAGCGGGTCCTCATGATAGACCACCGCGCAGGCCCAAGAACAATATTCCTCGTCCAGCGGCTTCGTCAGGCCTAGCCACTGGTCCGTCTCGATCTCGTTCCCCGAACGAGCCCGTGCAGCTGTTGGAGCCTACCTTGCTGTAGTGTTGGGCAAAGGTCATGGTGAAGGGAGTGTCCGCGCCACTCCAAGATTAGTTGAACTTCTCTAGGAGATCGATCTTTGGCGCCCATTGTGTCCATCTGCCTATCGCCCCCGTCGAGCCGCGCCCGGCAAGCCAGAAGGCAGATCACGAGAAGCAGCGCACAGGGATCTTGGCCTCCATCCACCGAACGCCCTCGACGTCGCAGACCTCGTCCTGGTCTGCCTCTGGATGATCGTAGCCTGATGCCAAAACAGGCGGGCTGTCGTGCTCGGCGCGCTTGTCCATCGAGAAGGCCGGCGTATGCAGACGGATGGCCTTCTCGTCCGCGTCATGGGTGATAGGGAAGGCGCGCGCCGTAATCTGCCTGCGTGCTGCGGAACTCGTCGAAGACCGGGGCAAGGTCGGGATCATAGGGCATGCGTCATCTCTCCTGAGTGGCGCCAAAGGCGCTCGTCGGGAATGCGGCTGATCGGTCGTGTCGGCTGCGGCTCCGGGCATCGCTGCCGCAGGAGCGGAGGGCTGTCTCCGCGTCCGGGTGCGCCCGGGCGACGGCAGGTCGGTCATGTCCGTGCCTGCCGTGGGCGCGGGGGAGGGAAGGCCCTCGACGGTTCAGAGAAATTATGAGGAAAGCGTTAACCAGCGCTTTCCGAGCAGGGCGTTGCGCCGCCCGGAAACGCAACAAATGCAACCCAAGCGAAAGTCCTGCATCATCAATCAGCTTCAGGTTAATCCGCCCTCACAGGTTTTCACGCAATTCTGTCGTCTGTTTGTACAAGTCGAGCCATTCGACGGTTTTCCGGCGCAGCGGAATTGTCTATCAGGTGCACCAACCCGGCCTTGGGGAATTCTGCATTTTACCCGAAGGCCTGCATTCTGGCCCATCCCGACGGCTGCTTTCTGCCGGAGACGACATTGCACGTGACCTATCTTGCCCATGACCTCGACGACCCCGCGATCTGGCGGCGGGTCGAGATGCTGCGGCGGGGCGGCGCGACGGTCCGCGTGGCGGGGTTCCGGCGGGGGCAGGGGCCCTTGCCCGAACCCGCGACCGTGCTGGGGCGCACGGCCAACGGGCGTATGGTCCAGCGGGTGCGCGCGATCTTGGCCGCCTGGCCGCGCGTCGCCCGGGCGGTTCCTGCGCCGGACGGCCCCGAGGTCATCTTGGCCCGCAACCTCGAGATGCTGGCCCTAGGCGCAAGGCTCGCGCGCGCGCGCGACGCGCGGCTGGTCTATGAGCTGCTGGACATCCACGGCATGATGCTGGGGCAGGGGGCCGTCGCCCGCGCCCTGCGCCAGGTCGAGGCCGCGCTGATGCGCCGGGCCGGGCTGGTCGTCCTGTCCTCGCCCGCCTTCGCCGCGCGCTACCTCGGCCCCCATGGCCAGCCCGAGGTGCCGGCGCTGCTGGTCGAGAACAAGCCCTTTGCCCGTCCCCAAGCCCCCCTCAACGTCGCCCCCGCGCCCGGCGGGCTGGAGGAAGGCGGGCCGCTGGTCATCGGCTGGTTCGGGATGCTGCGCTGCCGCTGGTCGCTGGAGGTTCTGGACCAGCTCACCCGCGCCATGCCCGGGCGGTTCAGGGTGGTGCTGCGCGGGCGTCCGGCGCTGGACGTGATGGGCGACTTCCATGCGGTGATCGACGCCAACCCCGACCTGTCCTTCCTCGGACCCTATGACTGGCCCGACGACCTGCCGGACATCTACGGGGGCGTCGATGTGGCTTGGCTGATCGACCGCTACCAGGCGGGGCAAAACTCGGACTGGCTGCTGCCGAACCGCCTTTACGAGGGCTGCCTGAACGGCGCCGTCCCGGTCGTGCTGGAGGGGACCGAGGTCGCGCGCCGCGTGGCCGCCTGGGGCTGCGGCGTGAGTGTTGCCGCCGCCGAGCCCGAGGCCGTCGCCGCGGCCCTGTCCGCACTGGACGGGGCAGGCCTTGCCCGGCGCCGCGCGGCGGTGGCCGCGATCCCCCGGACCGCGCTGGAAATGGACGAGGCCGAGTGCCACCGCCTGACCGCCGCCATCTGCGGCACCGCAGCTGTTCCCCTGGCCGAAGCCGCCGCCCCGGCCGCTCCTGCCCTTGCCCGCTGAGGTTCCCGCCATGCCGCTGTTCGCCGCCCCTCGGGTGCTGATCGTGATCCCTGCGCTGAACGAGGCCGCCCATATCGCGGGCGTGCTGAATTTCGCCCTAGGTTTCGCGGAACGGGCCGAGGGGCTGGTCGTGGTGGCCGACGGCGGCTCGACCGACGGCACGCGCGAGATCGTGCGTCGCCGCGCCGCCGACCACCGGCGCCTGCGCCTGCTGGACAACCCCGCGCGGCTGCAGGCGGCGGCGGTGAACGCGGCTGTCGCGCGCTTCGGCGAAGGGGCCGAGTGGCTGCTACGCCTTGACGCCCACAGCACCTATCCGGCCGACTACGGCGACGTGCTGCTATCCGAGGCACGGCGGACGGGGGCCGACAGCGTCGTCGTCTCGATGCACGCCCAAGGGCAGGGCTTCCTGCAGCGGGCCATCGCCGAGGCGCAGAACTCGCGCTTGGGCAACGGCGGCTCGGCGCACCGGCTGGCGGGCGAGGGCGCCTGGGTCGATCACGGCCACCATGCCCTGATGCGGATCGCGGCCTTCCGCGGGGTGGGGGGCTATGACGAGAGCTTCAGCCACAACGAGGATGCGGAACTGGATCGTCGCCTGACTGGCGCGGGCCACCGGATCTGGCTGACCGGCCGGACGCGGCTGACCTATTTCCCGCGTCGAAGCTTCGGGCCGCTGGTCCGGCAGTATTACAATTTCGGCCGGGGGCGGGCGAAGAACCTTCTCAAGCACAATGCGCGGCCTGCGGCGCGGCAGGCGGTGGTGGCGATGCTGGCGCCCGCGGCGGCGCTGGTGCTGCTGGCGCCGTTCAGCGCGTGGTTCGCTCTGCCGCTGGTTCTGTGGCTGCTCGCCTGCCTGGGCGGAGGTTTGGCCATTGCCCTGCAGACGAAACGGCCCGAGGGGCTGCTGGCGGGCCTCGCCGCCGGGGTGATGCACATGGCCTGGTCGGCGGGCTTCTGGCGGCAATGGCTGGCCCGCCGCCCGGCTGCCCCGCAGGGAGCCACCGCATGAGCGCGCCCGCCTTCCGCGACGAGGTGCTGATCGGCATCTGCACCTTCCGGCGCCCGGAACTCGCCGCGACGCTGGCCTCGCTGGAAGGGCTGGAGCCCTGCGGCTTGCCGGTCGCTATCGCCATCGCCGACAACGACCGCGCCCCATCCGCGAAGGACCGGGCCGAGGCCATTGCGGCCACGCATCCGCTGACGATCACCTATCTGCACGCGCCCGAGGCCAATATCTCGATCGCCCGCAACGCGCTGCTGGATCACGCCCGCGCCACGGGGGCGCGGCTGCTGGTCTATCTGGACGACGACGAGACGGTCGAACCCGCCTGGCTTTCCCGCCTGGTCGCGGTCTGGAGGGCGGGGCAGCAGGCCGCGCCCAAGGCGGGCGCGGTGCTGGGGCCGGTGCGCGCCCATTACAAACCCGGTGCACCGGGCTGGATGGACCAGGCCCGCGCCCATGACACGCTGCCCGTTTTCGGCAAGGACGGCGCGATCACCAGTGGCTACACCTGCAATACCCTGATCGACCTGGCCGACCCGGCCGCGCGGGGGCTGTGCTTC
Source organism: Paracoccus niistensis (assembly GCF_042432925.1). Classification (NCBI taxonomy): domain Bacteria; kingdom Pseudomonadati; phylum Pseudomonadota; class Alphaproteobacteria; order Rhodobacterales; family Paracoccaceae; genus Paracoccus; species Paracoccus niistensis. Next base: position 13,746 of record NZ_JBHLWE010000043.1, read on the forward strand.
GATCCGGCCCGTGGCCGCTCGGGCGGCGAGGACAGCGCCTTCTTTGCCGATTTCCTAGGCGCGGGCGGGCGGATTGCCTTTGCCGAGGACGCCGTCGTGCACGAGACCGTCCCTGCTGACCGCGCGCGGCTTGCATGGCTTCTGCGGCGGCGCTACCGGATGGGCCAGACCCATGCCAGCCTGATCGCCCGGGGCCGCTCGCGGACCGGGCGGATGGGTGCGGCGGGGCTGGCCGCCGCCAAGGCCCTAGCCTGCGGGGGGCTCGCGCTGCTGGGGGCGGCGCGCCCGGCCTGGCGCAACCGCCAGATCATGCGCGCGGCCCTGCATGTCGGCGCCGCCGCCCACCTGGGCGGGGCGCGGCAGATCGAAATCTACGGAACGGCGTCCGGTCGGACGGACTCCGCCCTCCGCCCGGGACCTGGGGGAAGCTGATGCCGCGCGACCTGAAACCTTTCGAGGGAGCCGCCTACGGTTCATCTCATGGCGTGGGCTCGGCGGCGCCGGTCCAGACCATCGACCTGCGCCGCGTGGTGGTGGCGCTGCGCCGCCAGCGCCTGACCATCCTGCTGCCCGCGGTGCTGCTGGGGGGGCTGGGGCTTGCCTATGCGATGGCCAAGCCCGAAACCTACAGCGCCTATTCCAGCCTGCTGCTGGACAGCAACGTCAACCGCTCGGTTCAGCAGGCGGGGGGCATCGACAGCGCCGGGCTGCCGTCCGAGCGGATCGAGAACGCCCGCGTCGTGCTGGAATCCGACAAGCTGGCCTATGACGTGCTGGACCGCACCGCGCTGCAGGACAACGCGTCCTTCATGGACCCGCCGCGCTCGGGCTTCACGAGCGCGATCGGGCAGGGGATCTCCACCGTGCTGCGCCCGGTGGCCTGGGTCCGCGACAAGATCACCCTGCTGGTCACCCCGGCCGAGGTCGGGGCGCCCGCCGAGCCGGTGGCGGACAGCGCCCGGATGGACCCCTCGATCGCCCCGATCGACCCCAGGCTGCGCTTGGCCGCGATGCGGCTGCGCGGGGGCGTCGAGGTCTTCCGCGTCGGGCAAAGCTCGGCCGTGGCGGTCAGCTTCACCTCGCATGACCCGGTGATCGCGGCCGAGGTCGCCAATGCCTATGCCGACGCCTATGTGCAAGACATCCTGGTCACAAACGCGGATTCCGTGGGCCAGACCAACGCCTGGATGCGCACCCGGCTGGACGAGCTGCAGGCGCAGGCCCAAGCCGCCGCCGACGCGGCCGAGCGCTTTGCGACCGAGAACGGGCTGGTCGCGCTGTCCTCGGGCGGGCTTCTGACCGAACAGGCGCTGAACGAACTGAACTCGAGCCTGACCGCCGCCCTGACCGAGGCCGCGCGCGCCCAGGCGGTGCTTGACACCTATGACCGCGCCGTCGCGGGCGGCGTCGAGGGGCTGACGGACAGCAACAGCTCGCTTGCCATCGGCGGAGATGTCTCCGAGGAGCTGCGCGCGCGGCTGGATACCTACAACGACGTCCGTGCCCGGCTGCAGCGGCTGCTGTCCACCTCGGGTCCGAACCATCCGCAGGTCGCGGGCCTGCGCCGGACGCTGGCCACCACGGCCGAGCGGCTGTTCGTCGAACTGGAAGCCAAGCGGGCCGAGGCGCAGAGCACGCTGGACGTGGCCAACGCCCGGGTGAAGACCCTGCAGGAAAGCGTCGAGCAGGCCTCGCAGAGAAACAGTGCGCAGGCTGCCAATCTCGTCCGCCTGCGCGCCCTGCAGGAAGAGGCGGCGACCCTTTCGGCAATCTACCAGCAGACGCTGACCCGCTCGCAGGAGATCGAGCAGCAGCAGTCCTTCCCGGTCTCGAACGTGCGGATCCTGTCCTATGCGCAGGTGCCGGGCTCGCCCTCGGGACCGGCGGTGCTGCGCACAGCGCTGGCCGCGACCCTGCTGGGGCTGTTCTTCGGCATGGGGATCGCCGCATGGCGGGAATGGCGCGACCGCGCGCTGCGCACGGGTGACGACCTGACGGACCATTCCGGGCTGCGCTTCCTGGGGCACCTGCCGGTCCTGCCGCGGGTGCGCCCTTTGCGCCCGCGTCCCGCCCCGCAGGTCCCGGCAACCGTGCCATCGGCCGAGGCGCCGAAGGGCGAGACCCTGCCGGTCCCGTCCCGCGCCCGGCCGCCGCTGATCCCCGTGCCGGTGCCGGTGCTGCATTATCCCGATTCCGTTTACGCCGAAACGCTGCGCCATGTCCGGCTGGCGGCCGAGGCCGCAGGCGGCTCGCCGCCCGTGACCGGCGTCACCTCGTTCCACCCCTACGAGGGCCGCTCGTCGGTGGCCTTCAATCTCGCGGGCCAACTGGGGGTCGGGCTGCGCTCGGTCCTGCTGATCGACGCAGACAGCCGCGCCCGCGGCCTCAGCCGGATGCTGGGGCTGGACCGCAAGCCGGGGTTGACCGATGCGGTGGCCGGACGCGGCGACTGGAAGGACATGCTGGTCGGCATCGCCGACACCAACCTGGCCGTGCTGCCCTGCGGGCTGGAACAGGGCGGGGCCTCGGACGACCTGCTGACCGGCCGGATCCTGGGGCAGATCGCGTCCGAGGCGGGGGGCGACTTCAGCCGCGTGATCGTGGATGTGCCGCCGCTTTATCCCGTGGCTCAGGGCCGGGCGATCCTGCAGGAACTGCCCCAGTTCCTGATCGTCGCCGAATGGGGCCGAACCCCCCGCAGCATCGCCGAAACGGTGCTGGCCGAGGACCCGCAGCTCGAGGCGCATTGCCTGGGCGTGGTCTATGACCGGGTCAATCTGCGCCATCTCAGGTCGTATCTGATGCCCGAGGCCATGGAAAATTACCTCAGCCGTTCAAAGGATTACCTTTCCCTGAAAGGAAGGTAAAAAAATGGGTGGCATTTTAATATTTTCTTAAGCCTTTTTCCTCAACCTCTGGTATACTCGTCAGAGGCTTGGGGACCTTCGAATGTTCGTTGTTCGCTATCTGATGGCTGTTCTGGCCGTGATGGTTGGCATCTCGGCCTGGGGCATCTCGGCCGGCTATTCCGCCTGGCAGGTCCTGGGAATGGCCTTTCTGTCGGCCCTGGTTCTGCAGGTGGTGATCCTGGCCTATGTGGCCGTCGCGGCCACCCGCAGGGGCCGCGGCCCGTCAGGCGGGCCTTCGCGCAGCGTGCGCAAGCGATGCGATCAGCTGGTCATCCTGCCAAGATAGCCTTCCGCCTGCATCCCCCGTTCGCGCGGGCGTTCCGCCGCGACCACGCGGCCCGCTTCCATCACGAAAACCGCGTCGGCGGCCCGGCTGAGGGCGGGACGATGGGTGATCGCCAGGATCGTCATGCGTCCGCGCAGCCCGTCGATGGCCCGGATCAGGGCCTCCTCGTTTTCCCAGTCAAGCGCGCTGGTCGCCTCGTCCAGCACCAGCACGTCCGGCTCGCGCAGAAGGGCGCGGGCGACGGCGATCCGCTGGCGCTCGCCCCCTGACAGCAGCGCGCCGCGATCGCCCATCATCGTGTCGAGCCCCGCCGGAAGATTCCGAACGAAGCCCGCCGAGGCCAGGTCGAGCGCGCGGAAGATGCGCTCGTCATCCACCGGCCCGCCCGCGGCGATGGCCATGTTCTCGCGGATGGTGCCGTTGATCATGAAGGGCTCCTGCGCGACATAGCCGGTCCGGTCGCGCCAGCGGCGCAGCTGGCCGGGGCGCAGGGCCGTGCCGTCCACCAAGACCGCGCCCTTCTGGGGTTCCAGAAGGCCCATCACGATGTCGGCCATCGAGGTTTTCCCCGCGCCCGAGGGGCCGACCAGCACCGTCAGTTCGCCCGCCCGCAGGGTCAGGGAACAGTCGCTGACCGCTTCGCGCGACTCGCCGGGGAAGCGCCAGGTGACGCGGTCCAGGTGGATTTCCCGGCGCGGGGCGGGGGCGGGGTCGCTGCCCTCCATCGCCGGGTCATGCTGCGCCTGCAGGTCGTCCCGCAGACGGGTGATCGCCCCCCAGGCCGGCAGGTCCACCAGCAGCTGCTGGACCGCCCCCTGCATCCCCATGAAGCGCGGCGCCGTGCGCATGAACAGCAGCAGCAGGATCACGATCCGGCCCACGTCCAGGTGAACCCAGCGCAGCGCCACCCAGATGAACAGCGCGGCCCCGCTGACCACGGCGAACTGGAACAGCCCCGAGCCGATGGTGGACTGCCGCGTGAATTCGCGCGCATCCGCCTTGGTCTGCCCCAAGATTGCCGAGAAGAGCCCCAAGTAACGGCTTTCCAGATTCATGCTGCGCGCCATCTTCAGACTGCCCACGAATTCCGACACCGCCGCCAGCTGGCGTTCGCGCCGGTCCTGCAGCCGGTCGCCATAGTGCCGCGCAAGCCGCCGGAAAGGCCGCATCAGCGCCAGCGCGACGATCCCGAAGCCATAGGACAGCAGCGTCATCGGCACCGAGATCGCCAGGCTCAGCACGAAGTAAAGCGACAGTCCCACCAAGTTCTGCAGGATGGACAGGACAAGGAAGGCGGCCAGATACAGCCGCTCGATCTCGCCGGTCAGCGCGTGCTCGATGCGCGAGCGGGGGATGCGCGCGACATGGGCCCACCGCGCCTGCGCCACGTCCCGGAACAGGGCCGTGCGGTAATGGTTGGTGAAGTCGTAGATCAGGTCGGACAGGTAGACGGCCTTGCTGCGATTGAAGAGCGCCTGCAGCCCCGTCAGTCCCACGATCACCAGCAGCAGCAGGCCAAGCGGGATCATGGCGGGCAGCAGACCCGCGCCGGGAAAGTCCAGACCCGACAGGTCGATGGTGGTGCCGCCCGCGCCGACCAGCTGCAGCACCGGCAGGAAGGTCATGATCGCCGCGCCCTCGCTGAGCGTGCCCAGCACCAGAAGCCCCAGCCCGATCCAGAGCCGCTGCCCTTCCAAGTGCCGCATCGCCCGCCACAGCGAGGACAGCTGCCCCCGGCTTGCCTTCGCCTCGGCGGGCGTGGAGGTAGGAGCCAGGACGGCAGAGGACTCGTGTGTCATCTCAGGCCTGCTCCAGGTCGTGCTCGATCGCGGCGCGGATGTCTTCGGCGCGGTCCAGCCCGTCGGCCAGCAGCAGGCGCCGGGGCGGGCAGTCCAGCGCCACGCGGCCGGCGGCGCGGAAATGCTCGGCCGCTGCCGCGCCAGCCAGCAGCGCCTGGCCGAAGCGGACGGCATAGGAAAAGCGCAGCACGGCGGTCAGCGCCTGCGAGGCCGGGATGGGCAGCACCGCCGAAGGCTCGCCTGCCGGGGCGCGTTCCAGCAGGTAAAGCCGCGCGGCGGGCGCCGGGGCAGGGGCCAGCCGGCCGGGGTCAAGCATGGCGCGGGCCTTGTCGATCGCATGGTGCACATGGCCGCGGACCGTGGCCCCCTCGGGCAGCAGTTGCGCCGCGCCCTCGGACAGCTTGACCTGTCCGAAGCCCGGCAGCATCCGCCCCTCGGCGTCGATGGCGACGAGGTCGTCGGCCAGCAGCTGCGCGCCGTTCCGCAGAAGGTTCGTGGCGGTGGTGGACTTGCCCACGCCCTTGTCGGCCAGAAAGGCGATGCCGTACCCCCGGTAAACGACCGCACTGGCGTGCAGGACGAAAAGGCCGTTGCGCCGCAGCGCCTCGAACAGGACCGGCCCCAGCAGCGGAAAGGCCAGCAGGTCGTCCGAAACGCCGGGCTTGCGCTCGATCCCGATGCGGCTGCCGTCGGCTGAGACCGAGAAGGCCCCGACCTCGGGCCACCAGAACCAGGTGCCTTCGGGCGCGAAGCGGCAGTCGGGCCGGGGGGTGCGCGGGACTTGCGGCTGCGGCGCCTCGGCGATGCACAGGTCGGCCGGGCCGCCGGGCGGGCGCGGGGACAGCTCGGGCAGGATCACGTCCGAGGCGATGGCGAGGCCATAGGCCGCATAGGCATGGGCCGGGGCGGTCGCGGCGGACAGGGCAGGGGCAGCGGTCATCGGTCACTCGCAAGGATCGGGCAGGGCGCGCGGGACGCAAGAGAAAGGGGCGGGGCTGCAGAGGCAAGGGGTGCGCCGCGCTCGAACCAAGCGGCCAGCCACAGTGCCCGCCACAGCCGGAAGGCCACCTGCGGGTCGGGCTCGGCCGAGCGCGCCAGCCGGGTGGCATCGGCGCGCAGGACGCCTGCGTCCACCCAGCCCTGCAGGGAACCGGGACCGGCGCGGAAAGCGGCCAGGCGGCCCTGCGGGTCCTGCCGCAGCGTGGTCCAGAAATCGGCGATGAAGTTGGTCTTGTCCCGCCGCAGCCGCACCGATTCGGGCAGGACGCCCCGCATCGCCTCGCGCAGCAGGGCGCGGGGCTGGCCGTCCGCGACCTTGGCCAGCACGGGCTGCCAGACGCAGAGCTCGACCACCCGGTGATCATAAAAGGGATAGCGTGGTGCCACGTCCTCGGCCTGCGCGGCGCGGCCGAGCACTTCAAAGGCGGCGGGGGCCAGCGGGCCGGTCATCACGGAGGCATGCAGGCGCAGGCCCTCAGGCAGGGCGCGGTCCTCGGGGTCGGGCCGGGTGCTGGCGCGGACCTGCTCGACTAGGCGGGTTTCGCGGGCGAGGTCGGGATCGACCAGCGCGCGCCATTCCTGCGGCGCCGGGCCGCTGTCCGTCAGCGCCCACCGGCCCAGCCGACCGAAGCCGCGCCGGCCCTTGGCCGCCAGTAGGGCAGCAAGGGCCTGGGTCACGGAATCGCCGGTGAAGCGGGCCTGCCACGCGGCCAGCTTCAGCGCCCGGGGCCATTGGCCGGATTGGGCGACCAGCGCGATGTCGCGGGGGGTACCGCCGATGACCTCGTCCCCGCCATGGCCGTTCAGCACAGCCAGGCAGCCTTGGTCGCGCGCGGCGCGGTAAAGCCTGCGGGTGCCCGTGAGGCCCGGAGCGAAGACCGGCTGGTCCTGCCAGTCGAGCTGCGCGTTGAAGTCGAACAGCTCTGCCGCCGCCGTTTCCCCGGGCAGCGGGACAGGGGCCAGCCCGCCGTCCGACCGGCGCAGCACGTCCGCGATATAGGGCCCCTCGTCCATCGCCGGGTCGCGATAGCGCAGCGACAGCGCCGGGCGGGGGCGGGGGGCGGGGGCATCCGGCCCCGCCGACAGCAGCGCCAGCGTGCTAGAATCGAGCCCTCCGCTGAGCATGGTCGCGGTGGGCCCATCCGCGCAGGCCTGCCGCGTCGCATGGGCCAGCGCCGCGTGCAGGGCGGCGCCCGCGTCCCGCGCCTCGGGCGGAGCGGTCCGTTCCAGCCGGTACCAAGGGCGCAGGGTGGTGGTCCCGTCTGGTTCGACCACCATCAGGTGACCGGGGGGCAGGCGCAGGACGCTCTTCCACGCCGTCCTTGCGGCGTCGAGGGTCTGGCTTGACAGGAAGCCCGCCACCCAAGCGCGGTCGATCTCGGGCGCGGCGTCCAGTCCCGCCAGCACTGTGGACAGGTCGCCCGCGACCACCACCCGGTTCTGCGTGGCGGCATAGGCCAGCGGCTGGATGCCGAAGCGGTCGCGCACCACGGTCAGCCGCCGCACCCGCGCGTCCCACAGGGCAAAGGCGAAGCCCCCGCACAGCCGGTCCAGCGCCTCGACGCCCCAGCGCCGCCAGGCCGCCAGCACCAGGCCGACGGGGTCTGTGTTCCGGTCGGCTGCCAAGGCGGTGCGCAGGTCTGCCAGATCGGTCAGTGCCAGGTCACCCGCCAGCGTCAGCGGCCCAAAGGACCGCGCCACCGAGGCCCCGGCCTGCCACAGCTGGATGCCCTCGCTGCCCCAACGGCGGGGAACCTGCCCGGTGCGGCGGGCAAGATCCGCCTCGACGCGCCGGCCGGTGTCGGGCTGGCCCGCGCCGGGGCCCAGCAGGGCGGCAAAGCGGCTCATGTCCGCGCGCCCGGAAGGGTGAAGTCGTGCAGGGCACGATGGCGGGCATAATCCTCGGCCGTGCCGCCCAAGACGATGGTGTCCCCGGCCATCAGCCAGGCATGGGGAGCCAACCGGCCCGGCGCCGGGGCCTGCGCAGGCACGGACAGCCGGATGGTCGAGGCAAACCCGCGCTGCGCCAGCAGCAGCTGCCCCGCGCTGGCCTGCGTCAGGCAGGTCGCCCCCGGCACCAGCCGGGCGGCGTTGCGGACCGACCAAGCGATCTCGGCCAGGTCGGCGCGCGGCGGCGGGGCCGCAGGGCCCGGGATGGGATGAGCTTCGATCAGGCGGCGCAGGCGATGATGGGCGCCGCGCCACAGATGGGCGCGCGCCAGCAGCACGGCGCCGAGCGCCTGCCACAGCAGGGCGGCGTCGCGCCTGCGCAGCCGCCGGATGCGACGAAGCACCCCCATCTCAGACGGTCTGGATCAGGCCATGCGTCAGCATGTCGTCCAGCAGGTCGGAAATGTCGCGCCGGCAGTCCTCGGGGGCCACGTCATACTCGGCCGCGATGACGGCCGCTAGGTCGTCCAGCGAGGCGGGCGCCGCCATGCGGTCCCAGATCGCGGCCCCGACAGGGTCGAGGCTGAAGTAGGTGTTGGACCTCAGGTCGAGGATCGCGATGCCGTCCTCGACTTCGCAGGACACGCATTCGGGGGAAACGAAATAGGTCATGAATTTTATCATCTCGAAACTATAGTTGAAAAATTAAAGAGAAAACAACCTAGACGGGATCAGGGAAGCATTTCCTCGTCTCACGATGGGGGGAGCTTGTTGGCAGGCGGCAGTTTCCTGCCGCCTGCCTGTTCTCATTACGAGAAGGTCAATTCGTTCTTGGGCGTACCAACCGGGAACGTAGCATCCAGCTTGCTGCCATCGCTCATGCCGTGGGTCATCGCTTCCAGCTTGCCCTGCACGCGGAGAACGGGGCGGGTGTAGGTCTTGGTCATGGTGCACCTTGTTAAAAAACGACAGTTTGTGACTGCCCCCGGCAGATTTCTTCTTGAGCGGTTTTTTGCAACCTGCCCAAAAAGACAGGTTAACTTTCTCACCCAAAAAATTCCTTTAAACTTCGACAATTAGGACAAAAACTTCGGCCTAGGAGGCGCGAGGGGCATGTGTTTTTTAGCTATCGTGAAGAATTGATAAAATTCTAGCTAGATGAATGTGCCAGAGTTGATCTAGGTGATCGCGGGGTCTTTTCCCCTCCCGCCGCCGCGCTGGTAATTGTTCTGTTGTTTTTTGTAGGGCTGGTGTTCATGCAGATGCTCCGCGTTCAGGATCTTGTTGCCGAGAATGGCAAGGCTTCCCTCATGGCCCGCCCTGCACGATCCGCCTCCTTGCGGGCGCGTCCCCGGGTCCTCGCCACGCCCTCGGCCCCAGTCGGGGGAAGGGCGAAGCGGGCGCTCGACATCGGGCTGGTGCTTCTGAGCCTGCTGCTGCTCTGGCCGCTGATCCTGGGGCTGGTCGTCCTCCTCAAGGTGATGGATCCCGGCCCGGTGCTTTACGGGCACCACCGCGTCGGCTTCGGCGGGCGCGAGTTCCGCTGCTGGAAGTTCCGCACCATGGTCGTCGATGGCGACACTGTGCTGGAGCGCCACCTGCGCGAGAACCCTGCAGATGCCGCGCTCTGGAAGGAAAAGCGCAAGCTGGTCAACGATCCCCGCGTCACCCCCTTGGGAGCAGTCCTGCGCAAGCTCAGCCTGGACGAACTGCCGCAGCTTCTCAACGTGCTGAAGGGCGAGATGAGCTTGGTCGGCCCCCGCCCGGTCGTCCAGGCCGAACTGGATCATTACGGCACCTCGGCCCGCCACTACCTCGCGACGCGCCCCGGCCTGACGGGCCAGTGGCAGATCAGCGGGCGCAGCGACACCACCTATGCCGAGCGGGTCCGCCTCGACCGCTTCTACGTCACCAACTGGAGTCTGTGGCGCGACCTGCGGATCATTTTTCTGACGATCCCCGCAGTGGCGCTGTCGCGCGGCGCACATTGAGGCTTGCCGTCTTGTGACGATCGTAAGGGGCGCCTTCCCGCCAGGTGCCCCTTTTCCCTGTCCTGCGATCAGGTGACTGCCGGCAACCCAGGTCGCCCCTTCGGAGCCGTGGCTACCTGGCCTCGGGACAGGGTGCGCTGCGCGTTGCGGAAGGCATGTCCATAGCAGACGGCGGCGATGGTGATCACCGAAGACAGTTCGAACTGGAAGAAATAGACCACCTCGATCCACATCAGCAGGAACTGCCGCACCATGAAGAGGGCGAAGAAGACCGAGGCCGCGGACGGACTTCGGATCGCCCAGGTCAGCGACGACACCAGCGCCGCGAAGAAGATGACCGCCTGCAGCGTGGCGCCGACCAGGCCGATCTCCACTGTGTTCGAGATCAGGGTGTTGTGAAAATGGAACCCTGACCGGCCGCCGATCCCGAACATCGCCCAGAGTTGCTCGGCCAACGGATTGCCCTGCACCCAGAAAGCCTGGAACCCGACGCCAAGGACCGGCTGCGCCGCGATCTCCTGAAAGGCGACGGCCCAGAGGTCGGTTCGCCCGGTCAGGGTCACGTCCTTTCCGGTGAGGTCAAGAAACATCTGCGACAGCTCGGCCGCGAAGAAGGACAGGATGATCCCCAGCGCTGCCGCCAGCACAACCGTCATCGCCATCACCACCAGCCGGACATGGGGTGCAAGGCGCTGCAGCAGCACGATGGCGCCGAAGACCAGAACGACCCCCAGGGTGCTGACCAGGGCGCCGCTGGACTTGCCCATCACCAGCAGCATCATTCCCAGAAGCAGGCTTCCCAGCGCAGGCAGGCGCCAGCGCGCCGGAAGCCTCCGGTCGAGCAGCAGTGCCAGCGCCACGATGATGAGAAGCGCGCTGGCATTCGCCAGGGCGTTCTTGCTGGCATAGATCCCCAGGTACCCCATCCCGTCGGCGCGGCTGCGGCCCGAGGCCAGACTGGCCAGCCCCGCAAGAGAACTGGCCACGAACATGACCTTGACGAAGGCCAGTGGTGCCAGGCGATAGGCAATGGCAATGGCGATCCCCACGGTCAGAACCAGCTGGATGCCGTGCCGCAGGGTGATCGAGGGATAATCCGACCAGGCAAAGGACATCACGCACCAGAGCGCCAGCAGGACGAGCAGCCATTCCCGCCGCAGCGCGGCCAGCGTCTCGCCCGGCCGGAGAGCTGCCATCGCCATGCCCCCCATCAGGAACAGAAGCGCTCCCTTGGAACCCAAGGGAATGATGAAGGCCAGGCCGAAGACCGCGACGAAAGTTGCCAGCGTGAAAGGCGAATAGCTGATGGTCCAGCCGCGGCGACCACGCGTTGGCAGCCGCGTGAGGGCCTTTCCGTCCATCATTCCACGCACGTCACCGACTCCTCGAACAGGCACGCCTGTCCCAGCGGCGTATAGGCCACCCAGTCGATCTCGTAGCCGAGGGGGCCTTCGCGCGGGACCTGCTTCCCGAGCCAGTCGGTCAGGGTCTCCGTGCTCCAGAAGGACATGTAAAGCTTCTGGGGATGGGTCGGCAGGAGGCTGCCGGGAGCGGTGCGGTGGACCTTTTGCCCGTCGAGATACCAGGTGATCCGGTCCGGCTCCCAGCGGAAGGCGACGGTGTGGAAGGCCTCGTCGAAGGGGGGCGTGGCGGGGGCCGCGCCGCCGTTGTGGGGCTTGCCCGCGACATAGGTGTTGGCCGTCATCTCGCCCGGGTCGCGGGTCAGGATCTCGATGTCGATCTCGTCATGGGGGGCGCCGTGGACCGGGCCGATATAGGTGAAGACCGAGGCGTTCAGGCCCGGCGCGCGGGGGGTGCGGATGCGCGCCTCGAAGGTGCCGTGGTGAAGCCGGGCGCGGGTCTGGACCTCGCCGCATTGCGCCGGACGGCCGCCCCCCTCGGGCACGGGGATGTGGAACAGCGTGAGGGTGCCGTCCTGCACCCGCACGGCCCCGCCCGACCAGTGGCAGTCTTGCCAGTCGCCGTTGGTCCAGCCGTCCGAGACATACCAGCGATCGCGGTCCAGCCCTCCGGTGAAATCCTCGAAGAAGCCGGCCGCGTCGGGATGGGGCTCGGGGGTTTCGGCCGAAAGCGGCTGGCCCAGGGTGACCAGGGCGGCAAGAAGGACGGGGAGGTGGCGCATCTTCGGGCTCCTCGGCCGTGCGGTTGCCGCGAGGGGGTGCCCGGCTTATGGAAGCCCCGGGCGGGTCGGTCAACGGAAAGGCGTTCACATGTCGTGCAATCCGTGGGGACCAGCCGCATGACTGCCCCCGATCCGTCGAAGCCGCTGGTGTCGGTGATCATGGCGAACTTCCGGGGCGCCGCGCATCTGGAAGCCGCCATGCGCTCGGTCCTCGCGCAGACCGAGCGGCGGCTGGAGCTGATCCTCGCCGACGACGCCTCGGACGACGACAGCGTGGCGATCGCGCGGGCGGTGGCCGCAGGGGACGACCGGGTGCGCGTCATTGCCAGCGCCCGCAACGGGGGACCGGCCGCCACGCGCAACCTGGCGCTGGACGCAGCCCGGGGCGACTGGATCGCCATTGTGGACAGCGACGACCTGATTCACCCGGAACGGCTCGCGCGCCTCATCGCCGCAGCAGAGGCCGCGGGGGCCGATCTCGTGGCTGACGACCTCGTGCATTTCGGCGCCCCTGCCGAGCAGGGCCGCACCCTGCTGCAGCCCCTAGACCTGGCCGCGCCGATGTGGCTGACGGCGGCGCCCTATCTGCGCGCCAACGGGGGCGACCCCGCCCTGCCGGCCTTCGGCTATCTCAAGCCGGTGATCCGGCGCGCGGCGCTGGAAAGCCGCCGCTACGATCCCGGGCTGCGGATCGGCGAGGATTACGACCTCGTGCTGCGGCTGCTGATCGAGGGCGCGCGCTTCCTTCTGCTGCCCGATCCGCTTTACGCCTATCGGCGGCACGCGGGCTCGATCTCGCACCGGCTGTCGGTCGGAACGGTCGAGGCCATGCTGGCGGCCCACCGCGCTCTGCCCCGCCTGAGCGATCCCGAGGCGCAGGCCGCCGCGGCGGCCGTGGACCGCCAGTTGCGCCGCGCCCTGCGCTACGAGCAGCTGGTGGCCGACCTCAAGGCGCGGCGCTGGACCCGCGCCCTGCCCCGGCTGGCCGACCCGGCGATGATCGCAAGGCTGGCCGAAAGCCTGCGCGACCGCCGCCGCCGCAAGGCCGCCGAGGCGCAGGTCCCCGGCGCCCCCGCCCCCCTCGGCCCCCTGCCCGATCTGCCGCCGCCCGGACAGCCCTGGGAGCGCCCCCCTGCCCCCGTCGCGGGCTGGATCGCGGCCACGGGTGTCCTGCCCCCGGGCGCCCCTGGCTGGGCCCTGTGGCTGGCGCAGGCGGCCGGGCCCTTAGCGGGCTGAGGGCTTCGTCCGCCGCTCCACCACTCTCTGGACGCGCAGGGAGAGGGCCGCGCGGGCGGCCTCGGTCACCAGCACATGGGGACGGCCCTTGGCCAGCATCCGCAGCATCTGCCGCCGGCGCGGCGCCTCGGCCCGGCGCTGCCAGGGTTGGAACACGAGATCGCGCAGGACGGCCGGGTCGGCGGGCAGGTCGCGCAGGGGCCCGGCCCCCTGTGCCAGCGCCGGATGGTCGTGGCAGGCGCGGGCGAGCGTGATCCCCAGCGCCAGCGTGTGCCCCTGCCCGGCCGAGGCCGCGATCCCGTCCAGCCTTTGCCGATCGGACGGGGGCAGGCGGGCCAGCCAATGCGCCAGTTCGGTCGCGGCCCAGCCGCAGGGCTCATGCGCCAGAAGGGCCTTGGCCAGCGTCACCGCCATCAGCAGGCAGCCATCGGGGGGCGACAGGACCGGGATGGCGGCACCCTCATGGATCTGCGTCGCGGCGCGGTCCAGCACGCCTTCCGCGCCGCGCCAATCGGGCAGGCCCGCCTGCTGCAGCCGGTGATGCAGGTCGATGACGGCGCCGTCGCTTTCGCGACGGAAATGCTGCTCGCCCAGGAAGGGAATCCACCAGAGCGCCTGTTCCTGCTCCATGGGCGTGAAGCCTAAGGTCTGCAGGACCGCCGCCGCGCGCCTGCGGTCGCGGGGCGCCACGAACAGGTCGAGGTCGCCCGAGGGCCGCCGGAGGGGATCGCCATGGACGGCCATCTGCTGGAACGGTCCCTTCATCACCGCATGGCGCAACCCGGCCCCGGCAAGGGCGCGCGAAGCCTCGGCCGTGACCGCCATGGCCTTGCGGTTCATGGCGGCAATGCGCAGCCGCACCTGCAGAAGCCGGGGGGCGAGCGCGGCGCAGCCCGGCGGAAGCGCGGCCGGGCTCACCGGCAGCTGGCCCAGCATCTTGTTCAGCCGGGCGATGTCGAACAGCCGGTCGGGATCGGGCGCCCGCCCTGCCCCGGCCGGCACCGCCGCCGCCCCGTCGGGAGCCGAGGCCGCCAGCAGGACGTCGATCTCGGGCAGCGAATCCCCCCGGACCGACGCGATCGTTTCCTCGCTGAACCCCATCCGCTCCTCCTGGCCGCGCCGCATTTCACCCGAGCGACCGGGCCGAGGCAACCGGCGCATCGCCGCGCCCCTGGGTGTCCTCAGGGCCGTCCGCGCTTTTCGGACCAGGACTGGCAGAAGCGGACGAAGTGGCGCGAGGGGTGCTTGGGCTCGATCTCCTCGGCCGCGCACCAGCGGCGCCATTCCCCTTCGAGGTGGCGGATGTCCCAGCCGGGGGCGGCGGCGCGGGCCTCCTCGTAGGCCTCGGGATCCAGCAGCCCCTCGAAAACTTCGGCCTCGGGCGCAGGCGCGGTGCCGCGGTTGCGGAAGACGACCTGCGTGCCGTCCTCGGAAAAGCGGATCGAATAGTCGGGCATGTGGGAATGGGCGATGTCCTCGCGGATCACGTTGGCCACGAGGCGGCGGAACTCGAAGCTGGTCGAGGCGGAGCCGCATTTCTTCTGCAGCAGATCGAGCCCCACGACCCATTCCTTCTGGTTGCCGCAATGCTTGCGCGCGAGCTCGTAGAGCCGCCGTTCCAGCGGCCGGCGCAGGCGGAAGTAGTCGCGGCTGATCGTCAGCACCTCATGCGCGCGGATCGCGTTGAAGACCCAGTCCGACAGCTTGATCTCGATCTCCTGCATCCGCCCGTCACGCGTTTCGCGCACGATGCGGGCGCTTTCGATCAGGCCGAAGGTTTCGAAGATCTCCTTGCCCCCGGTGGTGACGTTGGTCGAGATGCGCGTGCCCGCCAGCCGCTCCATCGCAGCCTTGAGCAACCCGTAGCCCCGCCCCGTGGTCATGCGGTTGGTCGCGCGCAGGAGGTCCGAGGCCTGGAAGCGGACCACCTGGCTGACCTCGCGCCCGTCGTTCAGCGCCCGGATCAGCTGGCTGATGCAGAAGATCAGGATGTCGCGGTCGTGGACCGTGGCCATGCCGTCGGAGGAGGGCTTGATGTCGATAGAGAGCCCGTTGTGCTCGTAATGGCGGGGCCTGAGGTCGGGCTTGGTCGAGAGCGAGAAGATCGGATGCTCCATCGAGCCCACGTCGGCCTTGGGAGCGGCGTTGAAGATGTCGCAGACAAAGAAATCGCGTTGCGGATGGCGGTCGGGAAGAAGCGGGCTGTTCATATGGCCTCGTGCTAAAACGACACTTCACCCATAACGACACTTTACCCATGAATCAAGGTTAACGACACTTCACACATGAAACGGGTAAAAACGACACTTCACACATGGAGAAACGACACTTCACCCATGAAGAAACGACACTTCACACAGACGCAGACAATTCAAGTGTTTGATTTAAAATAATAAAAATGACATTTGTCTGCGCTTAACACCTGTTTAACACCTATTTAACACCAGCGACCCTGTGGATAGCTTTCCTGGACCTTGAGAAGTCAGAAAAGGTTGCTTGTGAGAACAGGGGGCGACAGGGCGCTCAACGGCCTGAGTTCTGGCAAGAAGCCGCCGGACTGGATCAGGGATCTGTCAGGCCCCGGCTTCTGAAGCGAACAGTGGAGCGGAGCCCTCAAGGAACAGGCGCGACGCGTAAAGCTGCTGCGGAACAGGCCTGTGCATCCGAGATGACTGCGGTTGAGCAAGGCGGGCCTTGCCTGGGCAAGGGTGATCCCGCCATGAAGTGACCTTTCTGGAAGGGATCCGGAAAATGGCACGGCTGGACTTTCGCGCCACGGCTTGCCACGGAAAGGCGCATGAGTCCTCCCTCCACTCCTTCCGTTTCCGTGGTGATCACCGCCCATGATGCGGCCGCCACCATCGGCGATGCCGTCCGCAGCGCGCTGGCAGAGCCCGAGACCGCCGAGGTGATCGTGGTGGACGATGCCTCGCGCGATGCCACCGTGGCGGCGGCCGAAGCCGCGGGCGGGAACGACGGGCGGCTGAGGGTGATCCGCTGTGCCGTGAACCTGGGGCCGGCCGCGGCCCGAAACCGGGCGCTGGAAGCCGCCACAGGGGCCTTCGTGGCCGTCTTGGACGCGGACGACTTCCTTCTGCCCGGCCGCTTCGCACGGCTTCTGTCGGTGCCGGACTGGGACATGGTGGCCGACAACATCCTGTTTGTGGCCGAAGAAGGCTCGCCGGCCGAGCTGCCGCCCCTGCCCCCGGTCACGCCCGCGCTGATCGACATCGACCTGACAGGCTTCGTGCGCGCCAACCGCTCGGCCCGCGGGGCAAGCCGGCAGGAATGGGGCTTCCTCAAGCCGGTCATGCGGCACGATTTTCTGAAGGCCTATGGGCTGCGCTATGACGAGGCCCTGCGCTTGGGGGAGGATTACGATCTTTACGTCCGGGTGCTGCAGAAGGGCGCCCGCTTCCGTGTCAGCGCGCAGGTCGGCTATGCCGCCCGCTGGCGCGCGGGTTCGCTGAGCTCGCGCCACCGCACCGCCGACCTGAAGGCCCTGCACGCGGCCGCCCGGGCCCATCTGGCCCTGCCGGGCCTCGACGCTGACGCGCGGGCGGCACTGCGCGCCCATGAGGCCGAGCTGCGCCAGCGCTTCCTGCTGCGCGATTTTCTCGACCGCCGCGCACGTGTCGGACGGGCGGGGGCGGTGCTGTCGGCCCTGAGCCGGCCCGCGACGCTGGTCCCGATTGCACGAGGAATCCTGTCGGACAAGCTGGCAGCGCGGCGGTCGAGACCCCCCAGTCGGATCGGGCGGCTGCTGATCGAAGGGTGAGGGGGCAGATGGCCGCAGCCTTCATGCTGCATCCGTCTGCGGCAACCTGTCTTTTTAGCAAGCTTGATAGTACCAAACAGTCTTATTATGCCGGTTCAGTGCGCATGATTTTGCCGCTTGAAATGAACTCATAGGTTTCCAGTAAGGAGCAGGGCAGTTTGTCCCTGCAGAAGGTTATCAATTTTCATGATCAAGCATCAGTTGATGATTTCATCCCGGGACGGCATGGCGCGAAGCTTATCCTGGTCGCTTGCGGCCCCTGGTATTTCTCTCGTTTTCCTGGCCGTTTCGCTTTGTCTGCACAGCCGAATGGGAGTGAAGTACAGTTTTCACTACAGGGATGCGAATTCCATTGCAGGCAGTCCGTTCTGTTGCGAAATTCTTGAGAGCCTGACTGCAATCCTAATGATCCTCTTCGGGACGATCCTTCTTTTCACTGCGACAACCGAAGGATGGGCCATCCGGATACCCTCTGCCTAATTCGAGACATCGGTCGGAAAGACTGCACAATCCCGGCAAGGTCGGGCTGAGATCACAGGAGTCCTGATGCGAGGTGTCTGGAGAATACGGAACTGGCTTGGTGAACAGCAGCGGCGCAGGCACCTTCGCCAGGCCGAGAAAGCCGTTTCCCGCTTCCCGAACCTCGCCGACCGCAAGCCGCATGCGCTTGGGGCACCGCTGATCGTCACGCTGACCTCCTACCCGCCGCGTTTCCCGACGCTGGGGGCTACGCTTCGCAGCCTTCTGGACCAGACGATCCAGGCTGACCGGACGATCCTGTGGCTGGCCGAGAACGATTTGCCGCAGTTGCCCGAGGATGTCGTCGCGCTGAAGGAGTTCGGGCTGGAAATCCGCACCTGCGCTGACCTGCGCTCCTACAAGAAGCTGATCCCGGCGCTGCAGACCTTTCCGGGCGCATGGTTCGCAACGGCCGATGATGACGTCTACTACCCGCCGGACTGGCTGGAAGGCTTGGTCAGAGAGGCGGCATCCCACAGCCGGACGGTGATCGCGACCCGGGCCCATCTCGCACGGCTGGATGGGTCAGGGCGCCTGACGCCGTATCTGGAATGGGAGATGAACACCCACCACCTGTGCGCCCCCTTGCCCGAAACCCGGCTGTTTCCAACCGGGGTGGGCGGGGTGCTGTATCCGCCAAGCGCCTTTGTTGAGACCGTCACTGACGAGGACGCCTTCATGAAGCTGTGTCCACATGGCGATGACATCTGGTTCTTCTGGATGGCGCGGCTGGCCGGAACCGAACAGGCTCGAACCTCCTCAGGCTTTGAACTTCTGGCGTGGCCCAGGTCGCAGGTGGTCGGGCTTTTCCATGAAAACCAGCTCAACAGCCGCAACGACCTGCAGATCCGAAACATGGAGGAGGCTTATGGACCTGTTCTCTAAGCGTCCTGCCCGGAAAGACTCAGGTTTCCTCCGGTCCAAGGAGCCAAGACCATGCCGGAGGATAGCATGAAGCATCGTGTCAGCGTCATTCTTCCCACCTACAACCGCGCCCATCTGATCGGCGAGACGATCCAGAGCCTTCTGGAACAGACGCTGGTGCCTGATGAGATATTGGTGATCGACGATGGCTCGTCCGACAACACGCCGGCGGTTCTGGCGCGATACCAAGGCCTGAGAGTGGTGCGGACCGAGAACAAGGGCAAGGCCTCTGCCCTGAACCTTGCCCTTACGCTCGTCACCGGTGATCTGGTCTGGATCGTGGACGATGACGACCTGCTCCTTCCCCATGCCTGCAAGGCGCTGTCTGCACCGCTCGAGAACGAGCCAGGCCTAGATTTCTGTGCCGGCCGTCACCTCGATTTCGAGATCGATGAAGACACTGGGCAGAAGACCACCCGCCCACCCGGCTACATGCGGGACTCGTCGCCGGAGCAGATCTTCCCCGACCTGCTGGAAGGCTGTCATGTCTTCCAGCCCGGCCTGATGGTGCGCAAGTGTATCTATGACGCGGCCGGACCCTTCAATACCAGCTTGGTCCGGTCCCAGGATTACGAGATGATCCTGCGGATCGCCCGTTATCACCGTGGGATGCAGCTGTCCGAGGTTGTCTTCTTGCACCGCGAACACAGTGGTCGGCGCGGCTCGGCGACAGATGGTTTTGCTGCCACCGAGAACGCCGAGAGATGGGCTGCCTTCAACCGGCGGATCTTCCTTCCCCTGCTTGACGATCTTGCCGACGAGGAACTGCTCGCCGCCAAGGATCTTGAGAAATTGCCCCCTGCCCTGCGGCGCCGTGCCGCTCGCGTGAAACGCGGCTGTGTCTTGGCGCGCCAGCGCATGTGGCCTGAGGCAATCGCGGCTTGGCAGGAGGCCGCGGCCATGAATTCCACACCGCTGGCAGAGCTCGAGCGCGAGATGCTGGCGCGCAGCCCGAACTCGGCCTTGGGGGCGCCCGAGCTTCTCGCGGACGTAGATGTCCGCCGGGGCTTGGTTGCGCTGTCGCGCATGACCTCACCCGGCCCCGAGATGGCTGCAACTCTTCGTCAAGCCTCGCGCTGGCATGTTCGGGCAGCAGTCCGGGCGGGCGACTGGCGTCGTGCTGCGCAAGGAGTTCGTTTCCTGCTGGCACGATGAATTAGGTGGATGCGGGCGGCGGCTTTGCGTCCTGCAGGATTTCCTGCGACACCGCCGCAACAGTAACCGGCACGCGCGATCCGCCCCTTGGAGCGCCTGGCAGGTCAGTAGGGTGCGAGGCACTGATGACCGGCGACGCACAGGGTGTCAGGCTTGCCTGCCAGTTTGTCTCCCTCATCGTCCTGTCACGCCTTCTGGCGCTCGAGAGTTTCGGGATCGTCGCCATGGCGCCCTGTCATGGGCTTTGTCTAACTGTTCTCAGGACTTGAGGCTGACGCAGGCGGTCGTCCACAAGAAGCGCATTGCCTCCGAGGTGAACTCCCTCTTCTGGATCAACATTACATCAGCGCGTTGCTGGCCACGAACCTAGTGCTGGCTACGCCGTTGGCGACATGTCCCACGGAGAACCCAGGGCGCGTGCGGGCCTGCTGGTGCCGCTCTGAGCCGCAGATCCTTGTCTCCGGGGCAGGCAGGCAGCATCACGCCATCCCCAATCGCCGGAAGCAGCCTGACCGGCTGGTCATCGGCACGATCGCCAGACAACTGATCACCATCGCGAACGCGGTCCTGAAGAATGGCACTCCACGGCACCATCAGCTCTGCGCCAGTGTACATCCGGCTGCCCGATATCAAGACGCAGATCTGAAGACAGTAATTGCTCTTTCCATTGCGTCGATCTGGGCCTCCGTCTGCTTTTTTGGGTCCAGCTCGGGACGCATCGCGGAAAAAATCGCCAATTTACTCAGCCGGTCGTACAGCTCGTTGTCACTGTACATTTTGTTTAGCGCATCTGCCCAAGACTCCGCAGGTGCGTCGGCATCCAGAAGCAGGCCTCCTTCACCAACGGCCTCCGGGATGCCGCCGCGCGTTGATGCCAGAACAGGAATCCCGCTGATTTGGGCTTCGTTGATAACACGTCCATAAGCCTCCTCCCATTGGCTCGGCACAAGCAGGATCCGGCATTCCCGGTATATCTCTCTCATGTTTGAGCAAAACGGTTGAAGGATGAGGTTTGGCAGGGCGAACTGCTCGTGATCAAGAGCTTCCCCCTGCTCATCCACCTCGGGAAGATTGCCGACGAAGGTGAACGGTATGTGAGGACAGAGCTCGGCAACTGCATGTGCCTTGCGCAGCCCCTTCCGCAGGAGGGGATTGATCAGAACCACTCTTTGCCTGCTGCTCACAACCTTATATTGGGCCAAGGGCATATAGGGATAAATCACCTGCGCGTCCGCGCTGTAGCGGTTGCGATAAACCTCTGCTGTGAACCGCGAATTGGCGATGAGGGGAAGGTCGATGACCTCGCGGAAATCTCCCTTGTGCCATTCCTCCTCCACATCGTGGACCTGGATAAGAATAGGAATTCCCGTCGACCTTGCGCGACGCACGACCGGGACGACAGCACCGCCCATCACCACGATGATGTCGGGCCGCTCTGCCTTGGCAACGCGCGCCAGAACGTCTTGTGGAGCCCATGATCGCCACACAGGATAGGACAGGCGCATATCCCGGGACGCTGCTATCCCAGAAAGCCGCTTGCGTGCGGCCATCTCTAATCTGCTCCGCAGGCTCAACACGTCCGCACCCCTGCGAAACCCCGACAGGACGACCGTCTCATGTCCTTGGGACCGAAGGTTCAGGCACAATTGATGCAATGTGTTCGCCATACCGCCATGGGATTGCGGCATGTAGTAGTGCGTGTTTACGAACAGTATCTTCACGGACGCGACCTCGATTTCACCAAGATGCGTGTTGCGGACTTGGGGTCAGGATCCTGTTCAGCTTGCGAATGGCACGCGCCTTCAATCGCCTTGTCCAGTACGACGTCCATAGGCGATATTTTCTGGCGCGGCCGAGACTGCGGTCGGCCAGCAGCTCCTCCTGGGCAACGAGATAGGCCGGATGATCGAACCATTCGCCGCAGAAATGGCATATCGCAGGGGAGACATACCGGCCCTCCTTGATGAAACTGCACGTCCCCTTGATGACGTCGAGGTGAATGGGTCCTTGCGAGTTCAGCGGAGTCCGCATGAGTTGTCCGCCGTCATCGTAGAACTGGGTCGCCCGCATCTGAGAAAGCGCGAGACCGAGAAGCGTTTCCTCCCCCGGTCCCGACTTGTCGAAATCAAGGATGCCCAACTCGTCAGTCCGCTTGTTTATCGAATGGGCGGTGGAAAAGACCTTCTGGGCATACGAGCCTCGACGATAGAAGTACACGCCCCCATTGAACTTGGGAAACGGAGTGCCGTTCAAGATCCTGATCGCCTGCCCGACATCCCTGATCCACAGATCCGTATCTCCCTCCGAAAGGAACTTATTCACAACGGGAGTGAAATCGAACTGCCTGATCCTTCTCAGCTGGTCGTGAAACGGCTTGGCAACGATGCAATCGGCATCGATAAAAAAGGTTTCTTCAAAGGGGGAATACCTGTAAAGATCCGCTTTCATGAGGGTTCCGGCAATCTCGAACGGGTCGATCGGGATGCAGATGTCAAAAAGTGCCCCGACCTCTTTCCGATCGGTTACAATGGCAATCTGAAACCCGGGCATATGTCGCCGTAAAGAGCGCGCCAGTGATTCGGCTTGGTGAAAATACTTGTCCGCGCCAAAGGCCATGGTGATAAAGCCGATCTGCCCGAGGTCTTCCATGATGCCACGCTCTCTATGTTGGTTTCTGAAAAAATTGTTCATCGGCTGTATTTACGAGAGAGGTCGTGCGGAAAGCCGGTCGATGGAGTTGGAAGAGCTCCGATCACGTCCCGTCTCCTGCTCGCTTGTCCTTTTGTAAATTTTTGCGAAAAAAAACTCCCAATCTATCAAAAAATTTAATAATTTCCATTTCTGACGAGCTTGGCATGCCGCTAAGAAGCCATGCGAGAAAGATCATCGTGACATATGTGACGATACCTGCCAGAATCATCAGCACAAGTGTCAATAGGATTGGTGCATCGAGATCCTGAAGCAGATACGGGCTAAGAACATACGCAAGCAGCGCAAACATGGCAGCCGACGCAGCCAGTGGCCGCATGATGACGAATACCTGGCAGCCAAGAGTAATTCCCGTCATCTTCCGAATAAGAATCATGTTCCAGGTCACGTTGATCAGCGCTGCCATACCTCGGCCCCCGATAGCTCCCATAACAGTAGAGAATTCCCCCCCAACCTGCCAACCCGCTACCGCTCCCGCAATCAGAAGGGGCAGACGGATGGAAACGGCGCGCAATTCGCGCCCGAACATCGCCCGCGTACGGCCTAGGGCCATGGCAAGCGGCTGATAGCCTTCGCAGGCTTCGAAGGCCATGATTAGTGCAAGCGCCTGAATCATTGGAACGGCGGGAAGCCACGCTTCCCCGAGCAACAGATGCACTGCCGGCTGCGCAACGGCGGCAAAGCCCGCTCCTATCGGAAGGGCCAGAAGGCACAACAGGCCCTGTACGCGTAGATAGGCGGCGTTCAGTCGACCCATATCGTTCTTGATGCGCGAAAATGCAGGAAACAGCGTCTGCCGGATGGGTCCCAACCCCTCGCGGATCGGCATTCCAGCTAAGTTGTCTGACATGGAGTACTGGCCAAGAATTACGGGCTGGATCGCAGCCCCAAGAATCAGGGGATCGGCGCGCCAATTTATCATCTGTATCGTCTTGCTGAATGTCAGCCAGACCGAGAATGAAAGTAATTCCCGGTGGCCTTGGAGGCCTACTCTCGGATGATAGGGGGCAAGAAAATAGGACGCAATGATCCTGAAGATCCGGGTTGCAGCTGAACCGAAGATTAAGGCCCAGTAATTTTGGAAGATGATGGCGACTATCACTCCGACGACAATTCCAGCTATCTTCTCTGACACGCTGAGGACGAATTCCTGCCAAAACACTAGATTTCTCTGGAACCCGACCAATCGGGGGCTCTGCAGGCCATCAATGAGGGTCATTGCCGCCATAAAAAGAAGAATCGAAAGCAGGCGGGGGTCACCATAGGCAGACGCAATGAACGGAGCACTTGTGCCGATAAGCACGCTCAAAAGAATTGCCCGGATATTATTGAGGGTCCAAGCTGTGTCGTAATGGTAGTCTTGAGGATCGTCGTGTTGAATAAGGGCCTGCGCCAACGAGAGTTCGGTAATGGACCCAATCACCGCCGCCACCGCCCCAGCGATCGCGACCAAGCCAAAATCCTCTGGGGTCAAGAGGCGCGCAAGAATGAGCGTGCTTGCCAAGCCAATGAGTATTACGAAGAGCCGGGCCAAGGCAATCCAGGCCGCGCCTTTCACGACTAGGCTTCTATTGCTCATTGTGCTGTGTATTCCTACTACTAACAGGCCTGCCATCTACAGAACCGTCCAAAATGCTTGTTTAGGTCATCTGACGCTTGAACGCCAACGGGATTGTTCTTCTATCTGCTGCAGCACGCCGGGCGGGTTAGGCAGCCTCGCCGGCGCAAGTGGCAGGCTGCGTAGCAGGCCTGAGTAGTCTGACCTCTGAATAAAGTAGGCTTTCAAGCCAAGTGGAGGAAAGAATATCCCAGCAGAAGCACAAACCCGAAGAGATCGTTGTCAAGCTCCGGCTAGTGGACATGCTGGTGTCACAAAGCCAATCTCAGGCCGAAGCGATGCGCTCGATCGGCGTGACCCAGTTCACCTACTACTGGTAGCGCAAGGAGTATGGCAGCTTGAAGAGCGATCAGGCGGCGCTCCTGGGCCAGAAAGTCGGAACATGCGGAACGCATCCGAGTCCAGCGCTCGTCCAACCGGTTCCACGCAACTGGTAGGTGAAGGACAGAACATTCGCTCGCGAGTCGATCAGAGACGCTGCTCTTATGCACTCTTATCACTTAGCGGGCCCATTCGACACCGCTGGCTGCCGCTTGAGCGTGCGATAGACCGTTGGCCGCGAGACGGAGAACAGCTCGGCGAGATCGCTGATCGAATAGTCCCCGCTGTCGTGCATCCGGCGCAGTTCTTTCTGCTGCCGGTCGGAGAGCTTGGGCTGCTTGCCCCGCAGGCGGCCGCGTGCGCGGGCCAGGGCCATGCCCTCGCGGGTGCGCATGCGGATCAGGTCGGCCTCGAACTCGGCAAAGGTGGCGAGGATGTTGAAGAACATCCGACCTATGGGATCATGCGGATCATGGACGCTGGCCCCAAGCTGGAGACGCACGCCGCGTGCGAGGAGCTGGTCGGCAATGGCACGGGCGTCGGGGACCGATCGCGCGAGGCGGTCGAGCTTGGGGACTACGAGCGTGTCCCCTGCCCTGACCGCTGCCAGCGCCTGGTCTAGGCCCGGACGGGCGCGGCTGGTTCCCGAGAGGCCATGGTCGACATAGACCCGGTCGGGGGCGACCCCCAGGGCCTCCAGCGCCGCCCGCTGCGCGGTGAGGTCCTGCTTGTCGGTCGAGCAGCGGGCATAACCGATAAAGGCGCTGGCCATATTGTCCGCAAGGCCTCCCCCGAGTGAGACGGTCATCGTACCATCCGTTTGAGACAGGCTTTTGCCTGCGATGGCAAGGGGCGGCCGATGCAGCCCGTGCTGCCCGCTGGACGATCCCCTTAAGGACAGTCCAGGCGGCAATGGTCAGCCCTTTCGAGAGCACCGTTGCCTGTTGCCCGACGAGCGCTCAAGGCGGGTTCGGGGCGGTGTCCGCCCGATCCCGCCCGAAGCGCCTTGATGCAGGAAGGGCCTTGTCGTGCCCTCTGGCTGTGGAGGGCCGCATCGACAATGACGCTGGCGATCCCCTGGGCGGCGGGATCTCCAGCGTTTTCGCTCCGGAATGCCTTGCACCCGACTCGGCTCAGTGCGGACGGGCCTGGTTGCGGTAGATGATGGAGGTTCCGAGCGTTATCGTCTGGACCACGTCTTCCACGGCCCGGGGCTGTTCCGCGGTATCGCCGGCTGGCACCGCTTCATCTGTCCCGGTCGGCTGTCCCGCTGTCGCCGCGACGTCAGCCTCTGCGGACGCGGGGGCCTCGGCCGCCATGACGGCATCGGCTGCTGCCTTGAACTCTTCCTGGGCAAAGAGCGACATCTCGAGTGCGCTTGCCCCCACAGGCTGCTGCGCTTCCTGCGGCTCTTCGGCCAGAATCTGCGCGGCGTTTTCCGCGACCCGCATCGCCTCGGGTGTGCCAGCATCGATGAGGCCGCGCAGAACGGCCGCGCGGGCCACGAGGTCGGACTCGCACATGAACTCGGACATGATGGAGCCGCCCTGGTGCCCGGGACGGTCGGCCCTGGCGTCCACATGGGTGAAGCCGGTCAGGAAGTAGCCGTGGGGCACCAGCTTGCTTGCAATCGCCCGGTTCTCGATCTCTGCTTCCTCTCCGGTCTTGTCGCTCAGTCCAACCGCGCGGATCGCGTCGCCGCCATGGCAGCCATTGCAGGTCGTGCTGGCAAAGCGGTGGCGTATGGCTTCCGTGAGAACAGGCGAGGCCTCGGTGGGGATCTCCGCGGCGTAATCCTCGCCCCTCGGGGCCTCCTCCACCTCGCCCGCCAGCCAGGTGTCGACGCGTGGCGGCCGCTCTCCGGGGGCGGAAGGCGGAGGACCGAAAACGAAGCCGGCTGGCGTGATCGAGCTGCCCGCGAGGAAGGGGGCGCCGTTGTGCGACCAGGGAATCGTCGTCTGCGGGAAGCTGCCGATAAACTCCGGTCCCAGGATGTATTTGACAAGCTCGGCCTTCCGCGCGTCGTCGGAGTTGTAGCTGATGTCGGGGTTCATCTGCACCGTTGCGGGCTCGAGGCGGCCGGCATGGGTGATCCGGAATTCGCGCAGTTCCCACTGGTCCGGCCCCGTGGGCGGCCCGGCCAGCTCGTTGGTGCGCAGCTGGCTCAGCATGTTGTTGTTGGGACGTGCAAAGCTCACGTTGCGATCGGTGAAGCCCATGGTGACCTCGCGCAGGGCGGTGTTGTAGGCCTCGCCGAAGTCCTGGGTTGTCAGATTGTGGAACTTCTCAGCCCAGGCGATCGCTTCCTCGGGACGGGTGGCCGGCAGCTCGTATTCGAAGATGAGCAGCATCGGCACGAACTGGCCATCCTGGGTTACCGCCTGGAAGATGAAGCGGCCTTCCCCGCCGCTGAGGACCCGCTTTTCTGCAAAGTTGCCGTTAAGCAGGTCCGGGCGATAGCCGATGGAGAGTAGCCGGAACGGCGCTGCGTTCCAGGCGGCATCGGCTTCGGCGGCTCCGTCCTGGCCGTTCAGCCGATCCACCAGCCCGGAAAAACTTGTCACGCCCGCGGCAGCTATCCAGGGCTGAACAATGATCTTTTCGACATCCGGGCGCATGGGGACATCGAAGCCATGGATGACCTGATCGACGCGCATTGAACCGATCACGGTCTGGATGGCGTCGCCGGGCCCCGCGGCCCCGGTGATCTCGTTAAGAAGATGGCGCAGGCTCCATTCCGTCACCGGCGCGTCGACGACACTGGGATCGGTGATCATCAGCGCATGCGAGATGCATTTGGGACAGCTCGGCCATTGCACGTCAAAGGTGCGTCCTTCGAAGGTGATGTCGCCGAGATCCTCTCCCTTGTTGATCCTGTCGGCATTGGACCCTGCAGGGCAGGCCGGAAGGCCGTTTACCCCGATATAAGCCGCCGAGGCGGCCGGGGGGTCAGCCGTCGCGGCTTCTTGCGCGATCGCTGCGACGGGAAGAACGGACAACATTGCTGCTACGTGAAAAATACGCATTGACCCCACCTTTTCTGGGAATCTGAACATGTCCTTAAGGTTGTCGAGTCGTTCCGCAATCATACCATAAGGAACTGTGCTCTAGTTATGCCAAATGCTTGCGTTTGGCATGACCGAGCTGCTTCTTCGGTCGACTCACATGCCAAGGGGATCGGCGCCCCTTCTCCTCGGGCTTTCTCACCGATGCCTGATCTCCGGCCGGCATAAGGATTGCCTGAGGGATATTTCTTCAATCCAGACATCGGCTATCTGGCGTGATCATCTCATCGCTAAGTGTTCTCAAGGGGGCCTCCTTAAGGACGCCCTCAGGGGACATAGGCCGGCTCGGAACTCCTGCTCCTCTTCCGTTCAGGCCCTCCACCGACTTTCTCGCCGCCTGGCCTGGACGCAGCCTTGTCGAAGCCTCCAGTCTGAATCGTCCTTCCTCAAAACAAGCCGCTCTGTTTCAACTTTTGCTATCATGATTTTGAAACGCTCGCCTGAAAAGCGAATGGGCCCACTCCTCGTACCAGTGTCGGCCTGTCCAGACGGACCAGCTGGGTTTGGCTGAAGGCATCAACCGGAGGTGAAATGCAACTCAGAGGATAGTCTGTTTCAAATAGATGCCCAAATAGACAGGTTGGAAATCAGGTCAGGTTCTATTTTCTACACCTCAGGCACGAGCATTGAGGATGGAATACGCCATGACTGTAAGGGCTCGACGTTTCAGGGCGTTTTCAAAGATCAACATCGTTTCGACGATGGGGAGAAATTTCATCCTGTCGAACCGTGGTCATTTCAGCAGCGATGCTACGCCTGCTCTCTCCTCCTCTGAAGACCACCTGGTCCCTGCCCAAGATCGTCAAAGGGCCCGTCGCCACTGGCCTGCGGGGCTTGCAGCCGCGCTCTGGGGCGCCCTGTGGGGCGGGTCCGCGCTGGCGGGGGGCTATGTCGCACCCATCCTCGAACTGGCTCCCGCCGCACCCGTCGCGACGGCAGGCACGTCACCCAACTGGTGGATGGCACTTGTTCCGTTGTTTCTTTTTGCCCTGCTCGGGCGTGCGGATCGGGGAGACAATGGGCTGACCCCCTTGCCCGGGGATTACGGTGGACCCTGCTTCGGGGAGGACACCCTGATCCAGCTCGAGCGCGGCTGGGTACCTGTTCAGATGATCGAGGCGGGAGAGCGGATCGTCACCTCCCGAGGCCTCCAGACAATTCTGGCGGTCGAGTCCTGGCGGCCCGTGGACTATCGCGACCGCCCCTTTGTTGTCGAAGGGGTGCGCCTGTCGCCCAATCACGGCGTGGCAGCCGGGGAGATCATTGTTCCGGCCTGCAGGCTGAGCACGGCTCGGTCGCCAATCGATGGCGGCAGCTATTTCCACATCCTGGTCGCAGATCACAGCTGGCTGTTCGCGAAGGCCGAGGCCGAGGCGCCTGTCCTCCGGGCGGAAAGCCTTTGCATGACAGCGGACCTGAAGCTGGCCAGGAAGTTTCCTGACCTGGTGGACCGCCATGCTGCCGATCCGGTTGCTCCGGTCCGGGTGGGTCTCAAGGACAGCGCCATGCGGACTGCGGCGTGACCAAGGCTGCATGTCCGCTGGGGATGGCACTGGTCTGTTCCCTGAAAACGCGTCCTTCCTGAAGCAGGGTTTCGAGCCAGAGGGCTCTCCGGGCCTCCACAGGGGGTGCATCACGGACTGGCAGCTGCAGGAGCTGTGATCACAGGCGCAAGCGTCTGCCGGCGCGGCGCGGCATCTTGTGCGGACAGCCGGCCTTTTCATGCCGCGGGAGCGCCACGGAGAGGCCCTGCCTCACTCTGGTGCCTTGGCACAGCTGCGCCTTGTCACCTCGTCGCCTTGTCACTTGGTCACGCTGTTACGGAGTTGCCCCTCAGGGATGACGGTCTGATGCGTCACATAGGGGAATGCTTGTCAGAGCACGGTGCAGTCACAGGTGCGCAGGGTTGCGCTGTCACATCGCAGTGCGGCCGGTCTGCTGCGTCGCCCTTCTGATGGAGTGAGGCTGAGCAGGCTTTCAGCTGTGCCTTTCCGGGATCCTGGTTCCCTGCCCGCTCGGGAGATGCCCGGTTGACGGGTGGGGAGAATGGGAGAAGGATTGATTGGCAGGAACTGCCGAATGTTTACAAACGCGATGCAGGGTGCCCGTGACGCGTCAGAACCTCCCCCTCTCCGAGCGCGACACGGCTCTCCGCCCGCTCTGGACCTTCCTCGAGACCGGGCATGGCTGATCTTGCGGGCGATCTGATCGGGGAGATCCGCCTCGGCCGGGGCGGCGGCGGGCGGTTCCGGAACACGGAGTTCGGCAAGGCCGGCCGGGGCAAGACAGGGGGATCGCTCTTCTCAGCGCGCGCGTGCAACCTGTGGCGGGTGGCGCAGGGCTCGAACGCGGCCGTGCTGAAGAAGATCA
>NZ_JBHLWE010000044.1:0-15144 GCF_042432925.1 Paracoccus niistensis
CCGACCACCGTAAACACAAACCGGGCTCCGGTCGCGGCTGGATGAAAGACCCGTGGCAGGTCAAGGAGATCACCGCTCCATGTCGCCGCTGCCGGATCGCCGTTTGGTCTTCACCATGATGTCGGCCGCCGTATCGCTCATCCAGCCCCGAGCTGATTGGGAAGCGATCCAGCCCCTTCGATATTTCAGAAGATTGCGCGCCGTATGCACACCCACAGGCCTTGATGATGTGACCTCTCCCCTCTTGTGGATCGTCGCTGACCCACCCTGGCACACCGATGCCGTCGGGGGGCGGTCACATCATCAGAGCCCACACCAACGCACCATGGCTGTCCCCCTTAGTCGGTTAGAACCCGAAAGCTAAACGGAACAACAAGCCTGCCTACCAAAAACATTTGTATGAACTCATATTCAATTGTAACGTCCAGCTTGGGACGGATGTGCCGGAACGCACAGGGAGGCAGGGCTGGGGGGATGATGCGGTCGGGAGTCGAGCCCTGTATCCGGCCCGGTAATCAGACGCCGGAGCGCCGCAGGATGGCGCCTGAGGCGCGCGCCGAGGAGGACTGTCGCGCCATTAGAACCATCTTTTTGCACCCATGTCTCGGCGACCCTCATCGACTGACCAGGCGCGCGCAGGTGCTGGACCCGGCCCTCCATGCCGTCGCCTTCATCCAGATGAACAAGGTTTCGGCTGAACGCCGCCGCCCCACCAGGCTGCGGGCCTGAGATGCTGGCCTCCGACGCGCTGGGTCCCACGGTGTGCGTCGGCGAGATCATCGTCGAGATCATGGCCACGACGCCCGGCGACGGGTTCCGGCAGCCGCAGCCGCTGATCGGTCCCTTTCCCAGCGGCGCGCCCCTGATCTTCATCAGCCAATGCGGACGCATGGGCGGGCAGGCGGCGATGATCGGTGCGGTCGGGGCCGACGACTTCGGGGCGCTCAACCTCGACCGGCTGCGCGGGGATGGCGTGGACACCAGCGCCATCGCCGTCGATCCCGAGCTGCCGACCGGCAGCGCCTTTGTCCGCTACCGCGCGGATGGCTCGCGCGATTTCGTCTTCAACATCGTTCATTCCGCAGCCGGGCGTTTCGGCTGGAGCGATGCCGTCGCCGCGCTGGTCGGGCGGGCGGGGCATCTGCATGTGATGGGGTCCGCCCTGTCCATGCCCTCGGCCTGCCGCGTGATCGAGCGGGCCGCCGGTCTGATCAAGGCACGGGGCGGGTCGATCTCGGTCGATCCCAACCTGCGCAAGGAACTTGCGCTGGGGGCGGCGGCCGAAGCGGTCTTCGCCCGGCTGGTCGGCATGGCCGACCTGCTGCTGCCGTCGGGCAAGGAGCTGTTCCGCGCAGCCGGGATGTCGCCCAGGGCGGCGACCGAGGCCGAGGCTGTCGCCTCGTTGCTGGAACGCGGCGTAAGCGAGGTCGTGATCAAACGCGGTGCCGATGGCGCAAGCGCCTGCGACGCCACGGGGGCGGTCCATGCCGCTGCCTTCGCGGTCGAGGAAATCGATCCGACCGGGGCGGGGGACTGCTTCGGCGGGGCGTATCTGACCTGCCGCCGGCTGGGCATGGGGGTCGAACAGGCGCTGACCTATGCCTGCGCGGCCGGGGCGCGCAACGTGAGCATCCGCGGCCCGGCCGAGGGGGCTGGCACGCGGGCCGAACTGGACGCCTTCATCGCGGCCATGG
This sequence comes from Paracoccus niistensis, assembly GCF_042432925.1. NCBI lineage: Bacteria > Pseudomonadati > Pseudomonadota > Alphaproteobacteria > Rhodobacterales > Paracoccaceae > Paracoccus > Paracoccus niistensis. The sequence continues at coordinate 1,695 of NZ_JBHLWE010000044.1, forward strand.
GTCGGGCGGCATGAACCTGCTGCCCGATCTTGCCGCACGGCGGCGGAAGTCGGGGATCACCTCGGTCTGTTCGGCCCATCCGCTGGTCCTGCGCGCGGCGCTGCGGATGGCGGCGGAAAGTGGCAGCCCGGCGCTGATCGAGGCGACCTGCAACCAGGTGAACCAGGAGGGTGGATATACCGGCCTGCGTCCCGCCGATTTCGCCGCGCAGGTCCATGACCTTGCTCGGGCCGAGGGCTGTCCGCCCGGCCTCGTGATCCTCGGCGGCGATCATCTCGGTCCCAATCCCTGGCGCGACCTGCCTGCGGAAGCGGCGATGGCGCAGGCCGAGACATGCGTGGCGGAGTATGTCGCAGCCGGGTTCCGCAAGATCCACCTCGACGCCTCGATGGGCTGCCGGGAAGAGACGGCGGCGCTGGACGATGCCACCACGGCCCAGCGCGCCCTGCGGCTCGCGCGGGCGGCCGAGGAGGTGGCCCACGGGGCAGGCGGACCCGCGCCGGTCTATGTGATCGGGACCGAGGTCCCGCCCCCAGGCGGGGCCGATCACCTGCTGCAGGGGGTGCCCGCCACCGCGCCCGAGGCCGCGCGCAAGACCTATGCGGTCCATGCGCAGGCCTTTGCCGAGGCGGGGCTGGCGCAGGCCTTCAACCGCGTGATCGCGATGGTCGTGCAGCCGGGGGTAGAGTTCGGCAACCGCAACGTCGTGACCTATGACCCGCCCGCCGCCGCGGGGCTGGTGCAGGTGCTGGGCGACCTGCCGGGACTGGTGTTCGAGGCCCATTCGACGGACTACCAGCCGCAGGCGGCGCTGGGCGCGCTGGTCCGGGACGGCTTTGCGATCCTCAAGGTCGGTCCGCAACTGACCTTCGCCCTGCGCGAAGCGCTTTATGCACTGGACCTGATCGCCGGCGATCTCGTGCCGGGCTATGGCGCGCGGCCGCTGATGGCGAGGATGGAGACCGCCATGCTGGCCGAACCCGGCCACTGGCGCGGCCATTATGGGGGTGATGAGGCGGATGCGCGGCTGCTGCGCCATTATTCGCTGTCCGACCGCATCCGTTACCTGTGGCCCTCGACCATGGCGCAGCACGCGGTGGCGGATCTGAGGGCGGCGCTGGACGGGCGGGTGATCCCGCTGCCGTTGATCTGGCAGCATCTGCCGGGCGCCGATGCCTTTGCCGCGTCCCCGGCCTCGGTGGACGAGATCGTCATCTGGCGCGTGGGCCGGGTCCTTCGCGCCTATCATGCCGCCTGCCTGGGCGGCGCAGGGGAGGAAACGCATGGCGCTTGAGAAATTCCGGCTCGACGGCAAGGTAGCGCTGATCACCGGCGGCAACCGTGGCATCGGCCTGGCGATCGGCAGGCTGTTCGTCGAGGCAGGCGCCCGCTGCATGCTGACCAGCCGCAGCGAGACCGAGGGCCTGCGCGAGTTGCTTGCCGCCCATCCCGGCACCGTCGCCTGGCATCAGGCCGATGTGACGGCCGAGGATGCGCCAGAGGGGATGGTCGAGGCGACGCTTGAACGCTTCGGGCGGCTGGACGTGCTGGTGAACAATGCCGGGATCGCGGACAACGGCAATTTCCACGAATTCGACGATGCCCGGCTGAAGGCGATCATGGACACCAACCTGATGGCACCCTTCCGCATCGCCCGCGCCGCGATCCGGCCGATGCTGGACCAGAGCGGCGGGTCCATCGTCAACATCGGCTCGATTTCCGGCTACGTCGCCAATTACCCGCAGCTTCAGGTCGCCTACAACGCCTCGAAGGCGGCGGTCCACCAGATGAGCAGGGTGATGGCCTTCGAATACGCGGGTCGGAACATCCGGGTGAACGCGCTCGCGCCGGGGTATGTCGTGTCGGACATGACGGCGGGCGGGATCGCCAATCCCGAATGGAACCGCATCTGGACCGCGAACACGCCGATGGGCCGTTTTGCCCAGCCCGAGGAAATGGCGACCTGCGCGCTGTTCTTGGCCTCGGATGCGGCCAGCTATGTGACCGGCGCGGTGCTGGTCGCGGACGGCGGATACACCACGCATTGAAGGGGAAATCATGGCCGAAAGCTTGAAGGACAAGGTGGCGCTGGTCACGGGGGCCGCGTCGGGGATCGGGCTGGCCACGGCGCGCGCGCTGATCGGTGCAGGGGCGCGGGCCGTCATGGCCGACCGAGACGCGGCGGCGCTGGAGCGGCTGGCCGGCGAACTGGGCGATGCGGCAATCCCGCTTGTCACCGATCTGCTGGACCCGGACAGTTGCGCCGCGATGATCCCCGATGCGCTGGAAAGGGCAGGCCGCATCGACATCCTGCACTGCAACGCGGGCACCTATATCGGCGGCGACCTGACCGAGACCGATCCCGCCGCCATCGACCGGATGCTGAACCTCAACGTCAATGCGGTGATGAAGAACGTCCATGCCGTCATCCCGCACATGACCGGGCGTGGATCGGGCGACATCATCGTGACCTGTTCCGTCGCCGGCCATTTCCCCGTGCCGTGGGAGCCGGTCTATTCCGGCTCGAAATGGGCGATCACCTGTTTCGTTCAGACTATGCGCCGGCAACTGAACAAGAAGGGCATCCGCGTGGGCCAGGTCTCGCCCGGGCCGGTGATCTCGGCGCTGCTGGCCGACTGGCCCGAGGAGAACCTGCGCAAGGCGAAGGAATCGGGAAGCCTGATCGAGCCCGAGGAGATTTCCGATGCGATCCTCTACATGCTCACGCGGCCGCGCAACGTCACCATCCGCGACATGATCGTCCTGCCCACCAACTTCGACATCTGAGGGCGGAGGCTGGGGACCGGATCACCGCCGTCAACCTTCAAGCGCCGTGGCTGATGGTCAACGGCGTCCGCTGATCACTGGACGGCGCGGATTGCCGGATAGGCGGCTCGGAAGGCGGCATAGCCTTCGTCGAAGGCACCGCGCAGGGCGGGGTCGGGCGCGACCTCGCCGGTCACATCGGGGGCGGTCATCACCTCGTCGATTCCGCCGGCGCCGCTCGCCACCATGCCCAGCCGCGCGGCACCCAAGGCTGCGCCGAACTCTCCGCCTGCCGGCAGGGTCAGGGTGACATCCAGCGCCGTGGCGATGGCCTTCAGCCAATAGGGCGAGCGCGCGCCGCCCCCGATCGCCATCAGCCGGGTGATGCTGGCCCCGGTGGCCTTCAGCGCCTCGTGGCTGTCGCGCAGGGCAAAGGCCACGCCTTCGAGCACCGCGCGCGTCAGGTCGTCGCGCGACGTGTGCGAGCCCAAGCCAGTGAAGCTGCCGCGGATGACCGGGTCGTTGTGTGGCGTCCGCTCGCCCGAAAGATAGGGCAGGAACCGCACCGGGCCGGGCGCGCGCAGGTCGGCGCCAAGCCCGGCGGTCAGCTCGGCCGGTCGAGCCCCGGTGATCTGCGACAGCCAGTTCAGGCTGTCGGTCGCCGACAGCATCACGCCCATCTGGTACCAGGTATCGGGCAGCGCGTGGCAGAAGGTATGCAGCGCCGTTTCGGGCGCCGGGTGATAGCCGTCGCGCGCGGCCAGAAGCACGCCCGATGTCCCCAGCGAGACGAAGCCCTGCCCCTCGGTCCGGGCGCCGATGCCGCAGGCGGCCGCGGCGTTGTCGCCCGCGCCCCCCGCGACGACGACCGTCTGCGGCAGGCCCCAGATGCGGGCAAGCTCGGGGCGCAGCTGCCCGGCCGGGGCCGATCCCTCGACCAGGCGCGGCATCTGTTCGCGCCGCATGTGACCGATAGCGAGTAGCCGTTCGGACCAGTCGCGGCCGCCGGTGTCCAGCCAGGCGGTGCCGGCGCTGTCGGACATGTCGGCCACATGATCGCCGGTCAGCCACAGGTTCAGGAAGGCGGCGGGCAGCAGGACGCGGGCAACGCGGTTATAGTGGTCGGGCTCATGCGCGCGGACCCATTCCAGCTTTGGCGCGGTGAAGCCGGGAAAGACGATGTTGCCCGAGATCGCCCGGAAATCGGGATCGGCATCCAGTTGCGCGGCCTCGACATGCGAGCGGGTGTCGTTCCACAGGATGCAGGGGCGGATCACCCGGTCGGCCTTATCCAGCAGCGTCGCGCCATGCATGTGGCCGGCCACGCCGACGCCCCTCAGCGTTGTGAATTCGGGATGGCTGGCCCGCAGCGCCGCCACGGCACTTTCCAGCGCGGCGATCCAGGCGGCGGGCTCCTGCTCGGACCAACCGGACCTTGGATGGCTGACGGGATAATGCGCCTCGGCAGAACCCAGCGGCCGGCCGTCCTCATCGACAAGCAGCGCCCGCAGGCCCGAGGTGCCCAGATCGATTCCCAGAAATGTCATTCTGTCATCCCGCAAGATAGCTTTCCAGACCCGCCCTCACCCCTTGGGCGTGCAGCAGCCGCAAGGATGCCTCGAAGGCGTCGGCGAAGGCACGCGCATCGGCCAGATCGCCATAAACGGCAGGAACCAGCCAGGCGCGCGGGTCCCCGGCCGCCGCACGAGCGCGGGCCTGCAGGGCGGGCCAGTCGGGATCGTTCGGCTCGATCACGCTGCCATCCTCGCGGATGCCGGTGCAGTAGCGCGCCCACAGCGCCTCGACCAGCGCCAGCCCAGCGACCGGCGCACCCGACTGCAGGCCATCGCGGACCGAGGGCAGCACGAAGCCCGGATGCCGGCTCGAGCCGTCAAAGGCCACGCGCCGGGTGGTGTCGCGGATGGCGGGATTGGCGAAGCGCCGCTCGATCAGGTCCAGATAGGCCGCAGGCGTGTATTCCGGCACCGCATGGACATGCGGCAGGATCTCGGTTTGCTCAATGCGGCGAAACAGTGCGGCAATCTGCGGGTCCTGCATGGTCGCAGAGATCGTCTCGATCCCCAGAAGGTCCGCCGCATTGCCGATGACCTGGTGCCCGGCGTTCAGCACCCGGATCTTCATGCGTTCGTAATCGTGCACCCGGTTCGAGAACGTCGCCCCCGCGCGGTCCCAGTCGGGACGGCCGGCGCAGAAATCGTCCTCGATCACCCACTGCCGAAAATTCTCATGCGTGACGGGAGCCTCGTCCTCGACCCCCATCTCGCGCACAAGCGCCAGCTCGGCCGGGCCTGTGGCGGGGACGATGCAATCGACCATCGAGTTCGGGAAGGCGCCATGCGCCTCGATCCAGTCGGCCAGCGCCGGGTCGGACAGGCGCGCCAGCCCCACGGCCGTCTGCCGCAGGATCGCGCCGTTACCCTGCAGGTTGTCGCAGCTTTGCCCGGTAAAAGGGGCATGGCCCGCCGCGCGGCGGCGCGACAGTGCGGCGACCATCGCGCCGAAGGCTGTGCGCGGCCGGTCGGGGTGTTCCGCGTCGTGGCGGATGTCGGGATGGGCCGTGTCCAGTCCCTTTTCCGGGTCGAGGTAATAGCCGCCCTCGGTCACGGTCAGGGTGACAATGCGGATGGACGGGTCGGCCATGGCGGCGATCAGGGGACCGTTCCCCTCCTCGACCGGCACATAGCCGATCATCGACCCCACCACCTCGGCCGAGCGACCGGCCGGGTCCAGTTCGATCAGCGTGGACAGCCAGTCCTGCGCGGCGAGGCGTTCGCGCATGGCGGCATCATGGGGGCGCACGCCCGCGCCGATGATCGCCCAGTCCTGCGCCAGCCCCTGCTGCATCAGACAGTGCGTGTACCAGGCCTGATGGGCGCGGTGGAAATTGCCCAGCCCGATATGGACGATGCCGGGCCGCAGGGACGCGCGGTCATAGCGCGGACGCAGGATCGCGGGCGGCAGGACGGACAGGGTGGCGTTCGACAGGCGGGTCATGATGTTTCCGATATGGTCAGAAGCGCGGTCAGCATGGAAGAAAGATCGTCCAGGACGACATCCGCGCCGGCATCGCGCAGGCGGCGGGCGTGATCCTCGCGCAGGCCGTCGAGGTGGCTGCCGCCCACGAAACCCACGATATGCATTCCCGCCGTACGGGCGCCAGCGATGCCATGAGGGGAATCCTCCATCACCGCGCAGGAAGCAGGCTTTATCCCCAGCCGTTCGGCGGCCAGCAGGAATAGGTCGGGCGCAGGCTTGCCGCGCCGCACCTCGTCAGCGCTGAAGGCGCGGTCTCCGAACCTGTCCGCAAGCCCCGACATCTGCAGCGTCGCCCGCAACCGGCGCAGAGAGCCGCCCGTGGCGATGGCGGTGGTAATGCCGCGTGCCTCGAGCGCGTCCAGCAGGTCGGTCGCACCGGGCATCAGCGGCAATCCCGACTCGTAGCGGCCCAGCAGCCGATCCTCGAACCGTTGCGCGAAATCGGGCCGGAGCTCGCGGCCGGCGGCTTGGGCGACATGCGCGATGATCGACTGGATCGAAACGCCCAGGAAGCGGCGGCGCAGATCGTCGGGGGTCGAGGGCACACCCTCGGCCGTCATTTCCTCGGCGAGGATGTCCAGCGACATGGTTTCGCTGTCCACCAGGCAGCCGTCGAGGTCGAAGATGACGGCGCGGATGCCCATTCAGGCATTCCCGATGCGTTTTTCGCTGGCGCGGTCGAACAGGTGAACCTTGGCGGGATCGATGATGAATCCGATCTGCTGGCCGGGTTCGGCGCGGATGCGGTCTCGGACGATGGCGTCGATCAGGTCCTTGCCCACGCGGGCAAAGACCTGCGTCTCGGACCCGGTCGGCTCGGTCACCACGACATTCACCGGGATGCCGCCATCGCCGATGCCGACATGCTCGGGCCGGATGCCATAGGTCACCTGATGGCCGTCGGGAAGGTCCGTCGCCGGCAGGGGCAGGGCCAGCCCGGCCTCGGACAGGAAGACCCTGGTTCCGCCCTGCGTGGCGATCTGGCCGTGCAGGAAGTTCATTGCGGGCGAACCGATGAAGCCTGCAACGAAGACGCTTTCCGGCCGGTCGTAAAGGTCTAGGGGCGCGCCGATCTGTTCCACCCGCCCATCCCGCATGACCACGATCTTGTCGGCCATCGTCATCGCCTCGATCTGGTCGTGAGTCACATAGACGATGGTGGTCTTCAGCCTCTGATGCAGTTCCTTGATCTCGATCCGCATGGTCACGCGCAGCTTCGCGTCAAGGTTCGACAACGGCTCGTCGAACAGGAACACCTGCGGGTCGCGGACGATGGCGCGGCCCATCGCCACCCGCTGCCGCTGCCCCCCGGAAAGCTGCTTGGGATAGCGGTCCAGCAGATGCGCGAGATCGAGGATGCCCGCCGCCTGCCTGACCTTCTGGTCGATCTCGGCCCGGGGGCGCTTGGCCATCTTCAGCGGAAAGCCGATATTCTCTGCCACCGTCTTGTGGGGGTAAAGCGCATAGGACTGGAACACCATCGAGATGTCGCGGTCCTTGGGTGGGACGTTGTTGACCACCCTGCCGTTGATCGAGACGGTCCCCGCGCTGATCTCCTCCAGCCCGGCCAGCATCCGCAGCAGGGTGGACTTGCCGCAGCCCGAGGGGCCGACCAGCACGACGAACTCGCCATCCTCGATATCGACGCTGACGCCATGCATGACCTGCACCGCGCCATAGCGCTTGACCACATTGTCGATCTTCACGGTCGCCATCGGTTCCTGTCCTTACTGCGGCAGTTCGATCTGCATCTTCACGTCGCCGGGCGGAGCCGAGGCGGCGATCTCGAAGGCGCGCACGCTGTCCTTGAAGTCGAAGGTCCGGGTGATCAGCGGCTTCACGTCGATCGCGCCCGACGCGATCATGTTCACGCAGCGCGGGAATGCATGGGCATAGCGGAAGATGTTTTCCACCCGCGCCTCGCGGACCATCGCGGCGCCCGCGTCATAGGCGATGGGATCGGGCTGGCCGCCGATCATCACCACGCAGCCCCCCGGCGCCAGGGGCTCGAACACCCCCGCCGCCGCCTTGGGCGAGCCGGTCGCCTCGAACACGATCTCGGCGCCCCAGCCATCGGTCGCGGCCAGAACCTGCGCGGCGAGGTCGTCCTGCGCCACGTTGACCGGTGTGATGGCGGGGGACAGGCTGGCGGCGATGTCCAGCTTGGGCTGGGCGATGTCACTGACGAAGACCCGCGCGCAGCCGCCCGCCAGCGCCGACAGCGCCGTGACAAGGCCGATGGGACCCGCGCCCATCACCACCGCATTGTCGCCGGGCCGGATGCGCGCCTTGGTCGCCGCATGAATGCCGACCGCCAGCGGCTCGACCATCGCGGCCTCGGCAAAGGACACGGTGCCGGGCAGCTTGAAGGTGAAGGCCTCGGGGTGCACGCAGGTCGGGCGAAGGATGCCGTGAACCGGCGGCGTCGCCCAGAAGCGCACGGCGGGGTCGATGTTGTACATGCCCATTCGGGTCGCGCGGCTGTTGGGATCGGGGATGCCGGGCTCCATGCAGACCCGGTCGCCGGGCTTGAGGGTGGTGACCTCGGCGCCCGTCTCGATCACGGTGCCGGACGCCTCGTGGCCCAGGATCATCGGCGCCCGGACCACGAAGGGACCGATGCGGCCGTGGGTATAGTAATGCACGTCCGATCCGCAGATGCCGACCGTGTGCAGCCTGATGCGCACGTCGCGCGGGCCGAGGACTTCCTCCTCGCGGTCGATGTCGGCAAAGTCGCGCAGCGACAGTTCATGCTGTTTTTCAAGGACAACGGCTTCCACGGCTCAGCCCCTTCGAATGAGAATGACGGCAAGGACCAGCGAGATCGCCACGCAGATCCAGATGGACAGGCCCAGCGGTTCAAGGAAGCGCAGCCACAGCAGCGACAGCGCGACCCAGATCACGACGCTGATGAACAGCCGGTCGAACCAGTTCGTCTCGATGGGCAGAAAGCCCCTGCGCCTGTCCATGCCTTACCCTTTCACTGCGCCGAAGGTCAGGCCGGCGACGATATGGCGCTGGACCAGCGCGAAGACGATCAGCGCCGGGATCAGCGTGAAGACCGAGATCGTCGCCATGACGCCCCAGTTCGTGCCGGTCGTGGTGACATATTCGGAAAGCCCGGTGGTCAGCGTTCGGGCGTTGAAGTTCGTCAGGGTCGCCGCCAGCAGGTATTCGTTCCAGGCGAAGACCCAGGTCAGGATCAGCGTCACCGCAAGGCCGGGCCGGGCCAGCGGGAACACCACCTCGGAGATCACCTTCCAGGCGCTGGCACCGTCGACATAGGCGGCCTCGTCCAGTTCCTTGGGGATGCCGTCCAGCGTCGGGCGCAATGTCCAGATCGCGAAGGGCAGGTTGAAGGTGCAATAGACCAGGATCATGCCCAGCCGCGTGTCGGCCAGCGTGAAATCGCCCAGCCTGTAGACCTGCGTCATCAGCAGGAACAGCGGCAGCAGGAAGACCGCAGGCGGGGCCATCCGGTTGGTGATGGTCCAGAAGAAGACGCTTTCCTTGCCGCCCAGGTCGAAGCGGGTCAGCGCGTAGCAGGCAAGGAAGCCCAAGGCCGTGCAGAGGACCGCGTTGCCCGACGAGATGATGAGCGAGTTCACCATGTAGCCGCGCAGCGTGCGGTCGTTCAGCACGTCGATGTAGTTCTGCCAGTAAAGATCCGTCAGCCAGATCGAAGGGGTCGAGAACAGTTCGACCGCGGGCTTCACCGAAATGACGAACAGCCAGTAGATCGGGAACAGCGTCAGGAAGCTGATCAGCGTCCAGAACAACATGGACAGCCAGGGATTGCCCTTGCGCATGACCTCAACCCTTCCTGTTCCGGGGGGCGATCAGGCCGACATACATCAGCCAGCTTACGACGACCGTCAGGTACAGCACGACCACCGAGACGGCCGAGCCATAGCCGTAGTTCGTGCGCGGAAAGACTTCCTTGAAGATGTGGACGCCGACATAGCGCGTGGCCGACCCCGGACCGCCGCCGGTCAGCATCAGTACCTCGTCCACGATGCGCATCGCGTCCATCATGCGGATGAAGACCGTGGCGAGGATGGCCGGGCGGATCATCGGCAGGGTGATGTGCCAGAAGATCTGGCGCCTGTTGGCGCCGTCGATCTGGGCCTGCTCGAAGGGGTCGGAGGGCAGCGACACCAGCGCCGCGATCAGCGTCAGCGTGACAAGCGGCGTCCAGTGCCAGATGTCCATGATGACGGTGACGACAAAGGCCTGGAGCGCGCTCTGGCCGATGTTCAGGTCATACCCGAACCAGTCCGACAGGATGTTGGGCAGTATCCCGATCGAGGGCGTGGTCATCAGCTTCCAGACCGATCCCACGATAATCGGCGCCATGATCAGCGGCAGGGTGTGGATGGTGCGGAAGAAGGCCTTGCCGGGGAAGTCCCGCATGAAGGCTTGCGCGAGGAAATAGCCGATGATCAGTTCCGACACCACGGCGAAGATGACGAAGGCCGCCGTCACGCCCAGCGAGGCCAGGAACTGCGCGTCGAAGACCACGCGCCGGTAATTCTCGGCCCAGTTGAACACCATTTCGGGATTGGCGCCGAAAGGGTTCCACTGGTGGAAGGACACGAACAGCACGTAAAGGAACGGCAGCACGCCGAACAGGAACAGGATCAGCAGGGTCGGAGCCAGCAAAGCCCAGCCCAAAGCCTTGGATTGCATCGCACTCGTCCCCCGGTCAGGCGCCGGCCCCGGCCGGGACCGGCGGGTCAACAGGCCGCCGCGGGCAGGGCCGCGGCGGCCCGAAGCGCTTCGCCTACTTGCGGTAGCCCAAGTCGGTCAGCTCCTGCTCGGCCTTGGCCGCCATCTGGTCCAGCCCGGTGTCGGGATCGAGGGTTCCGGTCAGGATCTCGTAGAAGATCGGCGCCGTCGCCTCGCGCACCTGCGCGTGGAACGGATAGGGGGGCGCGCCCTTGAACAGGTTGCCCTGGTTCTTCATCATGTCGAAATAGCCGCTGAGCTTGGTGTTCAGCTCCTGCACCCCGGGGTCGTCGTAGGTCGCGGTTGTCGTGATCCGCGAACTGGCCAGCGTCCAGGCGGGCTGGATGTCCTCCTCGGCAAGGAACTGCATGAACAGAAGCGCCGCATCCTGGTTCTTCGACGTGACCGGCAGGCCGAAGGCGCCGCCGTCATAATAGCCTATATAGCCCTCGCCAGCCTCGGCGGCCTCCATCACGCCCGCCGCAACCGGGGGCATCGCCACCCCGATCTTGCCGACGACGCGCGACTGGTTTTCGTCAGTGGCGATCCAGGCGGCGTTCTCGCCATAGACCAGTCCCTGCGCGGCGCGCCCGGCGGCCATCGTGGTGGCGACCTCGGACCAGGTCGACTGCACCGATTCCGGGGGGGCCACATCGCGCAGGTGCAGCCAGTATTTCAGCGCCTCCTTGGCCTCGGGAGAGTTCATCCGCCCGCCATTCTCGACGCTGGCGGCATAGTTGTTGTTCGCGTCGATGCCCCAGTTGTAGACGCCGAAGGTCGGGGCGATGGACTCGAAGTACTCGTACCACGAGGCCGCGTGGCCGGTATGGGCCTGGGCGGTCGTGCCCCAAAGCTCGCCCCCGTTCGCCTTGCCCCATTCTGTGAAAAAATCGGCGATCTGCGTGTATTCCTCATGGGTCTTGGCGGGAGCGAGGTCGCGGCCGGTCTTTTCCTTGAAAGCCGCCTTGATTTCCGCGTCGTCGAACAGGTCGGTGCGATAGAGATACAGCTTGAGGAAGGCCTCCATCGGCATGCCGTAGAGATGGCCGTTCTCGCCCCGGAAGTTGTCGGCGAAGCTGGTCAGCCGCCCCTCGTCATAGCTGGGCGCCTTCAGCTCGGGCTTGGCTTCCAGCGCCGCGGTCAGGTCGGTCAGGAAGTCGCGGGCCAGATAGGCATAAACGATGTCCTGCTCGATATAGACGATGTCATAGATGCCGGTCTTGGCCTCCATGTCCTTGATCGCCTTGTCGTACATCTGGTCCCAGGACGTCGTCTCGATGTTGACGCGTATGCCGGTCATCTCCTCGAACTGCGGCGCCAGCACCTCGCGGACATAGTTGGATGCGGGCGTCGATTCCGTCACGCCTTGCAGCGCGACCCCCGAGAACTTCGCGCTGGCTTCCTTGTAGAAGGCCTCGTCCACGGCCATCGCCTGGCCCGCGAAGGACAACGCCAGTGCCGACGTGCCCGCCCACAACATTCTTCCCATCGGTGCTCCTCCCTAACCACCTCCGGCGATCGGGACTGGCCGCCTCCCCATGCGGTTCCCCATCGCCCCGACACGCATCTTGGCAAGGAAGAAATCAAATGTAAAACTTTTATTACAGTTGTAATCAGACTGGCTCCATCCGATCATGCGGAGGGCGAGATCTGCCCCTGAAGGCCGGACAGTACGTATGATGAATGGGGAAAACCCGGATGCGGACGGTTTTGCCGCCGAGGTATGCTGGCATTACTATGTCAACGAGCTGACCCAGGCAGAGATCGCCAAGATGCTCGGTGTGACCCGGCTGCGCGTCAACCAGGCGATCCAGCGGGCACGGGCCTCGGGCATGGTCCGGATCGAGATCGAAGCCGAGCATCTGCCGCAACTGGATCTGCAGGACCGCCTGCTCAAGCGGTACGGCCTGAAGCGGGTCGAGGTCGCCCCCTCTCGTCCGGGTTCCGACGATTACCACAAGCCGACCGGGGCCGCGCTTGCGAGCCTCATCTCGAGCCGGCTTCGCGCGGGCGGTTGGCAAAGGATTGGCGTCTCCTGGGGCATGACGCTGAAGGCCGCCATCGACCGGATGCCCTTGCACGACCTGCCGCGCGTCGAGGTCATCTCGATGATCGGCGGCACCAACCGGGGCGAAAAGTTCAACGCCTTCGGCATCGCCTCGGGTCTGGCCGAGCGGCTGAGCGCGCGCTATTCGCTTTTGCCGGCCCCGATCTTCCTGGCGCCGCAGGTGGATCGCGCGGCCTTCCTGTCGCAGTCCATCTTCACCGAGCATCTGGACAAGCTGACGCGGCTCGATGCCGCGATCCTGACCTGCAGTGACATTTCCGAGCGCAGCTACCTGATCCGCACCGGACTGCCCAAGGGGATGGATGCCGGCGAGCTGATCGCCGCCGGTGCGATCGGCGACGTCGTGGGCCGGTTTCTGGACAACGAGGGCCAGGTCGTCGCAACGACGCTCGACGATTGCACCATCGGGATCGAGCTTGCCGTCCTCCGCACCGTGCCCGAGCGGATCCTCGCAGCAGCGGGCCGGCACAAGGTCGCCATCATCCGTGCCGTGTTGCGCGCAGGCTTTGCCAATGTGCTGGTCACCGACGACGCAACGGCAGAGCTTCTGCTGGATGCCCAATGAACCTTGCGGTTGCCTTGGTCTGATCGTGGCTCAGTGGGGCGGCTAATCGACCTGCTCGGCGCCGGATCGGTGCGCTTCGCCTTCGGGGTGCAGGTGATCGAGCGGCTGATTGCGCGCAGCCGCGATTCCAAGGACGGCTGGTATTGCCCCGGGTAGGTCGAGCGCGCCGAATTTGCCCCGGCCCAGCTGACTGCGCTGGACTGGCTTAGGGTCAGGACCCATTGATTTCAGGTTATGTGCGTGATGCTGAGGTGGCGAGGAGACCT
>NZ_JBHLWE010000045.1:0-46354 GCF_042432925.1 Paracoccus niistensis
ATGCGTCGACCCCTCGCAGCCACCGTCATGTTCTGGCCATGAAGACAATGGGTCCTGAGCCTAGCGACTGATCGCGGCAACAGGAGCGCCGGGAGGAAACTTCACGCCTCCGATATCACTCCATCCGCGCAAAGGCGGGCCGTTCCACCAGTTCCACCGCATCATCTCGTCGCCGTCCACGCAGAAGATATCCGTGTGGTCCGAGCTTCGGGCCAGCGCTGCAATGAAGCTCGGCGAGGGGAAGCGCGGATCGCTGTGTTCGATCCATTCTCTCCATGGGTTCCCGTGCCACCAGGCAAGTTGCACGCGACCATCCTCGGCAGCGGCGTAAAGGTCCATGAACTCCCTGTCGCGCGAGAGTGCCACAACCGGGGTCCCCACAGGGAAGCCGGGTCCGCGCGCATGGCGGAACCATGGCTCCCAGTCCCATCCGGGCGTCAGCTTCCATATCCCCATTGGATGGCCATCGGCGTGGCAGACCACCACTTCCTGGTGCTCCTCCCCGCGGGAGACGGCCGCAACCGGCGCACCCGGCGGGAACTGCGGCACGAAGTAGGAAAGCTCGGACGGAAGAGTCGCGCGGCGCTCACGGGACCAAGGCGAGTCGCATCCGGGCAGCCAGAGCGCATTGTTGTGAATGCCCTTGATACACGAAACTTTTTCACCTGCCTGGAGCCGGCCGATACGGATCCATTGCTCCTCCGTGCGGTAATAAAGGGGCGAACGCCCGATGTCGTCCTGCCTTAATTCCACCTCGAACTCGTCGTAGCCCTCCGGGTTGTTCCAGCGAATGATGATGCTGCCCCGATCCACATCGATCCCGGTGATTTCAGGGGGCTTGACGCATTTCGGGGAGGGGCGCTCGGCCAGTCGCTCGGCCGTGAAACTCCGCCAAAGGCAGAAATCCCTCCACTCCACATTTGTCCCTTCATCGTCCGGCTGATAGAAGAGAAGCGTATTCCCTTCGGTCTTGCGGGGACAAAGGATCAGTTTCCCGGGCCAAGCCGAAATCATCAGCTCGACCTCCTGAGTCGCGCTGTTCTCATCGGCGATCACGGTCTGATGGAGTGGCTCCCAATTGGAATTCGAAGCGCCCTGCCACCAGAACTCGATAAGATCAGGGCGTTGATTGCTATAGATCCATGTCACCTTCACGCGGCACATCTGCTCGTGCGATGGCGGTGAAACCTGCTCGATCGTGAAGGGGACCAAAACATACATCGGGCCATCGCAACAAACTGAACTTCCGCATGACCGGATCCGCCATCCTCGCGGCAGCTTCAGTCATGGATCAGGCAGGCAGAACCACGGCACGCCCGAGCAAAGCACCTTGTGCCCTGCATTGGAGCGCAATCAGAGCCTATCCGGTCTGCGCGATTTTTCAAGAAACAGCTTGCGTCTACACCGCCGGCCTTTTTCCCGCCACCTTGTCATGCGTGGGTTCATGAGGGCATCGCAATGCCTCGGGTCCGAGGGGAAGAATGGCTATTCATCCAGCCGGAAAGTCAGGACAGGGCCGAGAGGGTAGCTCTCTTGGGATCATTTCCGATCTCCGCCGCATAGCCGCATATTCACGAGGTCCGATGCCGGGTGGGAGCCCGGCATCCGCCTTCCCCGCCATCGCCGTGCGACGGGGAAGGACATGGGACGCAGGCTCCCGAAGTCCTGCGCTGCACGGCCGTCTTCTCCCGAACCGCCGCCACGGAAGAGCGGCTCCGAATTGTGGTCACCGGAACTCCTCCCGAGCCAGCACGACGCGAACTCGGTCGCGAAAGGCGGAGGAGGAAAAACGCCCAGAAGATAAAGATGCTGACCTTTGCCGGACTGATTGCCGCAGCCCTCGTGTCCGTCAGAGACGGATAGATCCATGCCAGCAGCCAAGCCATCACCAGCAACCATCAACAACGCAGTCTGCGCCATTGTGGCGGCAGGACTGACCCCGGGAGCCCTCGTCATCGAAGCCCATGGGACTGTGCGAGTAGATATTCGTTATATCGATGAGGTTAGGGCGCCAGTCTCCGGAGCCGAGCAGGATGCCGGCGGGGACAGCAAAGATGATGCCCCGCTGACGTGGGGGGATGTGGCATGAAGGTCGAGGCGGAATTCGCGGGTCTCTGTAAGGAATTCACGAAGGCGGGCAAGGTCCGCTGGCGCGTTCGACGTGCTGGGCAGAAGGGAAAGAAAATGACGATCCCTGTCGGGCCCGGTCACGCCGATTTTCACGCGCACTACGAAGCGGCTCGGCTCGGGAAGAAGGCCGAACTGAAGGCGCCTGACAAGCCATCGCGCGGCAAGCTCGACGAGCTGCGCGAGCGGTATTGTGAGGCCATGGCAGCGCTCGTCGCGACCGGAAAAATGAGCGAGCTGACACGCTTGGGACGCACACGAGGGCTACTGCAAGCCTGCGACATCAAAAAGAATGGAGTTCGTATGGGCTCCCTCGCGGCAGCCATGCCCAAACCGGCCTTCGTTTACATACTCGATCAGTTTGGTGCCCGGACCGGTGCTGCCGAGACATGCCTGAAGGCCCTCAAGGCCGCATACAAGTGGGGCGAGGATCGGGGTTTCCCGGTAGACTCGCCAGTTCTCCGCATGGCCTCGCCGCACAAGTCGATGGGTGGCGCAACCGCTTGGAATGTCGACGACGAGAAAACGTTTCTTGAGAAACACGGACCGGGCACGATGGCCCGGCGCTGGTTCTATCTCGCCCGCAACACGGCTGGGCGGATCGGCGACATGAACAAGCTGGGAGTGCACAACATCGTCCTGGAGGGCGGCAGGGCGTTTCTCACATGGCAGCCGGGGAAAAAGGGGTCCAAGCCGGTCACAGTCCCCATCATGGACGAGCTCGCCGACGAGTTGGCCAACGACACAGGTGAGGAGGCGACGTTCCTGCGGACGGAGTCCGGCCGACCTTTCGCGTCCTCGGGGTCTCTCGACAACAAAGTCCGGGACTGGATCGTCGCGGCAAAACTTACGGGTGCAGACGGCAAGGCGGTGCGTTCTCAGCACGGCATCCGGAAAGCGACCGCGCACGAACTTGCCAAGGCTGGCGCCAGCGTGTTCGAAGTGGCCGCGCGTCTCTCGCATTCCGATGTCAAGTCCAGCGCCCGCTACGTAGCAGACGTCGAGCGGGCAGGCCTGGTGCTGTCCGGCTTCGAGCGCGTTGAGAAAGCTCGCAAGGCGGCAGGTGTCCCGCAGCCCCAAAAGCGTCGAACACTTCCCGAAGGAACGTCACTGAAAACAAAATTTTCAGTAGGTAAGTGGCAGCCCGTAGGGGAGTCGAACCCCTCTTTTCAGGTTGAAAACCTGACGTCCTAACCGATAGACGAACGGGCCACCTTTGGCGCCTTGCAGCGTTTGCTGCGTGGCGTGGAGCGGTGTTTAGGCAATGCTCCGGAGGGCCGCAAGAGAAAAAATAAGGGTCGGATGATTTTTCTTCATCTTCGCTCTCAAATCCTTGGAAAAGCCCGCTCTTGTCCCGCTCAGGCGGGCTCGGCGGCGTCGTCCAGGCGCAGCCTGACGCGCTGGCGACCGCCGTAGGTGGACAGTTCCAGCTTGCCCGCCAGATGAAAGCGCCGGCCGCGCGCGCCCAGCAGCGCCGGACCCAACGGGCCCTGCATCGCCCCCCAGGCAACTACGTCCAAGGGCGGCGCACCGGGGCTGCGGGCGCGCAGGCGCAGGTGGCTTTCGCCCATGGTCTGGACCTGCTCGAGAATCTGGTCGGAGAGCGCGAAGCGGGGCGCAGGAGCGCCTGCGCCGAAGGGACCGGCGCGGTCCAGCGCCTCTATCATCTCGAAGTTTGCGGCGCGCGCGTCCAGTAGGCCCGAGATCCGCAGCGCGCCCGCCTCCTGCCCCTGCAAGGCTCCGGCGACCAGTTCGGACAGTCTGGCCATGGCAGTGGGGATGAGCGCCGCCTCGACCGTCAGGCCCGCCGCCATGGCATGGCCCCCGCCCCGGACGATCAATCCTTCTGCGGCAAGCCGCTGGATCGCACGGCCGATGTCCACGCCGGGGACCGAGCGAGCGGAGCCCTTGCCGATGCCGCCCGAAACGCCGATCACGACCGAGGGGCGGCCCGTGGCCTCCTTCAGCCGCGCCGCGACGATCCCCACGACGCCGGGATGCCAGTCCTCGCCTGCGGCCCAGGAGAGCGCGGGATCGCCACGCGCCTCGGCCTGCGCCAGCGCCGCCTCGCGCACGGCGCCCTCGATCGTGCGGCGGTCGCGGTTCAGGGCGTCCAGTTCCTGCGCCAGCGCCCCGGCCTCGGCAGGATCCGTGCAGCTGAGGCAGAGCGCGCCGAGGTCCGCCCTCCCCACCCGTCCGCCCGCGTTGATCCTCGGACCCAGCAGGAAGCCCAGGTGGAAGGCCGAGGGCGCGCTATCCAGCCGCGCCACGTCTGACAGCGCCACCAGTCCCGGCCGTGATCGCCGCGCCATGATGGCCAGTCCCTGCCGCACGAAGGCACGGTTCACGCCGATCAACGGGGCTACGTCCGCCACCGTTGCCAGCGCCACGAGGTCCAGCATGGACATCAGTTCAGGCTCGGGCCGCCCCTGCGCACGCAGGACGCGGTTCGCCTGCACCAGCGTCAGAAAGACGACACCCGCAGCGCAGAGATGGCCAAGCGCGCCATCCTCGTCCGCACGGTTGGGGTTCACCACGGCCAGAACCGGGGGCAGCGTCTCGCCGCCCTGGTGGTGATCCAGCACGATCACGTCGGCCCGGCCGCGTGCGGCCTCCAGCGCCTCGTGGCTCAGCGTGCCGCAGTCCACGCAGACGATCAGGCTGTGATCCTGCGCCAGCCTGTCGATGGCGGGTGCGTTCGGGCCGTAACCCTCCTCGATGCGGTCGGGAACGTAGAGCGTGGCGTCCCTGCCCTGCGCGCGCAGCCAGCACAGGACCAGCGCCGCCGAAGCGCCGCCGTCCACGTCATAATCGGCGAAGATGGCGATGCGCTCGCCCGCCGTGACAGCGGCGACCAGCCGCTCGGCGGCAGGCACCATGTCGCGCAGGCGCAGGGGATCGGGCAGCAGCTCGCGCAGGCGCGGCTCCAGGTGGCCGGGGGCTTCGGCGGCGGTCACGCCCCGGGCAGCGAGGATGCGCGCGACAGGCAGGGGCAGGCCCGCGGATTGCGCGAGGCCCTCGGCAAGGCGTTCCTCGGCGGGATCGGGCCCGGACCAGCGCCGCCCTGTGAGCGAGCGTTCGACATTCAGGAAGGCAGTCATGCGCCGCTTGTCGCGACCAAAGGCATCCGGCGCAAGGGCAAGGGAGTGGGTGTCCCGGCGATGTGAATGGCGGGGGCTCGCCTGCGTCACCGCCGGACCGGGGCGCTGCCCCGGACCCCGGGATATTTGGGCGAAGAAGAACTGCCTTGGTTGATTGGGGAGGTGAGAAAGCGGTTCCGTGTTGCCCCGGCGCGATGCCGTGCGGAAGTTTCCTGCTTGTCCATGGCGCGCATACCCGAACTTTCGTGCGCGCCTGAGACTGTCCACTGGACTGCTTCCCGCAAGGAAGGGAGTTCGCGCGCCGGGGCGGAGGCAGCGCCCCGGTCCGGCGTTTCAGGCAGGAGCGCTGCTCAGTCCTTGAAGCTGCGGCTATCCTTGATCTGGTCCCAGGCCCAGACGACTTCCTGCAGCCGGTCCTCGTCGGACCGGTCCCCGCCGTTCATGTCCGGGTGCAGGTCCTTGACGAGGGACTTGTACTGCTTGCGGATCTCCTGCTTGGTCCAGCTGTCCTTGGCATCCAGGATCTCCAGCGCGCGCCGTTCCGTGGGCGGCAGCTTGCGGGTCGCGCGGGTACGGACTTCGGGATTGGTGCCGTTCGCGCCAAGGATCTCCAGCGGGTCGTTGACGCCGTGGCGTGCCCAGGCCTGTTCCTGCGTGGCCCGGCCGAAGGGACGGGTCGGGCGTTCCCAGACGGTGGCGTTGTCCAGGAACTCCTGGAACTCGGCCTCGGACTGTCCTTGGAAGTAGTTCCAGTTGGTGTTGTACTCGCGCACGTGTTCCTTGCAGAACCAGTAGTAGTCATCCAGGTGCTTCGGAGACTTGGGCGCGCGGTACTGGCCCGGCTGGGTGCAGCCGGATTTGTCGCATTTGCGGGTCGATGTCTCGAAGGCGCCGGACATGCCGCGACGACCCTTGGACCGCCGCTTCTTGTCGGAAGCCGCGGAGATATCGAAACCGAACGGGTCGCTGTTGGACATGAATGGCCTGCTTTTCGACTCGGGACGGGGAGTGTAGGGCTTTTCGCCGGAAGAAAAAGGGGGAGAGCCCGAATGAAGCAGAGTATCGCCGAGGAAATGCAGGTGCGTCTGGCCGCGCTGGAGCCCACGCGGCTGGAAGTGATCGACGAAAGCGAACAGCACCGCGGCCACGGCGGCTGGCGCGAGGGCGGGCAGACGCATTTCCGCATCCGCATGGCATCGCCGCGCTTCCGGGGCTTGGGCCGGGTGGAACAGCACCGGCTGGTCAACCGCACGCTGGGCGACATCGTCCCCCGCATCCATGCGCTGGCGCTGGAACTGTCGGCGGGCTGATTGCCCTCATTTGTAGGCTGTTAGCGCCCCCAGACTGGACGCAACCCCTAGGCGGGCCTAAGAGCGCCTGCAAACGGCCAGCAAGGGAACGACCGATGAACGCCTCTACCACCGACTTCAACGACCGGATGCTGTCGCTGGGCCTTGCCCGCGTCAGCGAGGCGGCGGCCCATGCTTCGGCGCGGCTGATCGGCCGCGGCGACGAGAAGGCCGCCGACCAGGCCGCCGTGAACGCCATGCGCGAGCAGCTGAACATGCTCGACATCAAGGGCGTCGTCGTCATCGGTGAAGGCGAGCGCGACGAGGCGCCGATGCTGTTCATCGGCGAAGAGGTCGGCAGCGGCGAAGGCCCCGAGGTGGACATCGCGCTGGACCCGCTGGAAGGCACCACGCTGACCGCCAAGGACATGCCGAACGCGCTGACCGTGATCGCCATGGCGCCGCGCGGGACGCTGCTGCACGCCCCCGACGTCTATATGGACAAGCTGGCGGTGGGCCCGGGCTATGCCAAGGACGTGGTCAGCCTCGACATGTCCCCCAGCGAGAGGGTCCATGCGCTGGCCAAGGCCGGTGGCGTGCGCCCCGAGGACATCACCGTCTGCATCCTGGAACGTCCGCGCCATGAAGAGATGATCGCCGAGGTCCGCGCCACCGGCGCCGCGATCCGCCTGATCACCGACGGCGACGTCGCGGGCGTCATGCACGTGGCCGAGCCCGAGAAGACCGGCATCGACATGTACATGGGGTCGGGCGGGGCGCCCGAAGGCGTGCTGGCCGCCTCGGCCCTGAAATGCATGGGCGGGCAGATGTGGGGCCGACTGATGTTCCGCAACGACGACGAGCGCGGCCGCGCGGCCAAGGCCGGCATTACCGACCTGAACCGCATCTACACCCGCGACGAGATGGTGACTGCCGACGTGATCTTCTCGGCCACCGGCGTCACCAACGGGTCCATCGTTAGGGGCCTGCGCCGCGAGCCCAACTTCATCGAGACCGAGACGATCCTGATGCGGTCCAAGACCGGCTCGGTCCGCCGGATGATCTATCGCAACCCGATCCGCTGATCCTCTGTCATTGGTAAAGGACACGGCCGCTGCAGTTTCCTGCGGCGGCCGTTCTGCTTTCAGCCCGGCTGATGAAAAGGCCCCGCCGAAGCGGGACCGATCCGGTCGGCTCAGCCTGCCTTGGCTGCCTGCGGGAGGCGCCTGCGGCTGAACAGCCGCGTGACCAGCACATAGAACACCGGAACAAAGACCAGCGTCAGAGCCGTACCGGTGAAGGTCCCGAAGAAGGTCGCATAGCCGATGGCGTGCCGCGCCCCTGCCCCCGCGCCCGAGGACAGCACCAGCGGCAGCACCCCCAGTCCGAATGCCAGCGAGGTCATCACGATCGGTCGGAAGCGCAGCTGGGCGGCATGGCGCACCGCCTCGACCGCGCTTTCACCAAAGGACTCCATCCGCTCGCGCGCGAATTCCACGATCATGATGCCGTTCTTGCCGGTCAGGCCGACGACGGTCAGCAGGCCCACCTGGAAATAAACGCCGTTGTCCTGTCCGCCGACCCAGGCGCCGATCAGGGCGCCCAGCACACCAACCGGCATCGCCAGCAGCACCGCGATCGGGATCGTCCAGCTTTCGTAAAGCGCGGCCAGGCACAGGAACACGGTCGCAAGCGCCAGGGCGTAAAGCGCGAAGGCGCCTGCCCCGGCCTCCTTCTCCTCAAGCGACAGACCGGTCCACTGCAGGCTGAAGCCGGGCGGAAGCTCGCCTGCCAGACGCTCCATCTCGTTCAGCGCGTCGCCGGTCGAATATCCCGGCGCAGGCTGGCCGTCGATCGCCATGGCGGGCAGCGCGTCATAGCGCTTGACCTGCTGGGGGCCATAGACCCAGTCCTGCGTGGCGAAGGCCGAGAAGTCCACGAACTCGCCGTTCGCATTGCGGATCCGCCAGAGTTCAAGGTCGCGCGGCGCGGTGCGGGCCCAGGGCTCGCCCTGGACATACACCCGCTTGATGCGGCCGTTGTAGATGAAGTCGTTGACATAGGACCCCGACCAGACCGTCGCCAGGAACGATCCCACGTCCGTCGCCGTCACCCCGACCGCGCCCGCCTTGGCCCAGTCGATGTTCAGCTGGAACTGCGAGGCGTCCTCGACGCCGTTGGGGCGCACCGCCGTCAGCATGGGGCTTTCGCCCGCCATGCCCAGCAGCATGTTGCGCGCCTCAAGCAGTTCCTCGTGCGACTGGCCCCCGGCAGCGGTCAGGTAGGCCGAGAAACCGCTGGCATTGCCGAGTTCGAGCACCGCGGGTGGCACGATCGGGATGACCAGAGCCTCGCGGATGCCGCCCATCAGCGGCCCGAAGGCGCGGCCCGCGATGGCTGCGGCGGACTTTTCAGGGTCGGCGCGTTCTTCCCAGTCGGTCAGGCGGACGAACATCATGCCCATGTTCTGCCCCTGCCCCGAGAACGAGAAGCCACGCACCGAAAAGACCGACTCGACATTCTCGGCCTCGGCGGTCGTGTAGTAGTCCGAGACCTTCTTCAGCACCGCCTCGGTCGCCTGCGCGGTGGTGCCGCTGGGCGCCTGGACGATGGTCATGATCGCGCCCTGGTCCTCGTCGGGCAGGAAGGCCGTCGGCGTGCGCTGGAACATCAGCACCATGCCCGCGACAAGCAGGCCATAGACGATCATCATCCGCAGCGGCCCTGCCGTCGCGACGCGCACGATGCGCATGTAGCCGTTGGTCACGCGGCCGAAGTTCCGCTCGAACCAGTTGCTGAAGCCGTTGCCCAGCCGCGCCAGCATGCCCTGGCGCCGCCCCGAGGACAGTCCGTGGTTGTCATGCGGCCTGAGGATGGTGGCGCAGAGCGCGGGCGTGAATGTCAGCGCGATGAACACCGACAGCATCATGGCGCTGACGATGGTCACGGCGAACTGCTTGTACATCTCGCCGGTCGAGCCGCCGAAGAAGGCCATGGGCACGAACACCGCCGAGACGACGATGCCGATGCCGACCAGCGCGCCCGAGATCTCGTCCATCGACTTGCGGGTCGCCTCGACGGGGCCGAGATGCTCGTCGCGCATGATCCGCTCGACGTTCTCGACCACCACGATGGCGTCGTCCACCAGCAGGCCGATGGCCAGAACCATCGCCAGCATGGTCAGCGTGTTGATGCTGAAGCCCAGCACGGCCATGATCCCGAAGGTGCCGAGGATCACGACCGGCACCGCCAGCGTCGGGATCAGCGTGGCCCGGAAGTTGTGCAGGAAGATCAGCATTACGAGAACGACAAGGATGATCGCCTCGACCAGCGTGTGGATCACCGCCTCGATGGACAGAAGCACGAAGGGCGTCGTGTCATAGGGAATGACGTATTCCACGCCCGCCGGCATCGTTTCGGCCAGTTGCGCCAGCCGCGCCTTGACCAGTTCCGAGGTTTCCAGCGCGTTGGCGCCCGAGGCGAGCTGGATTGCCATGCCCGAGGCAGGCTGGCCGTTGAAGAAGGCCTCGATCTCGTAGTTCTCCGAGCCCAGTTCCGTCCGGGCCACGTCGCGCAGCAGGACAAGCCCGCCGTCCACGTCGGCCCGCAGCACGATGCGCTCGAAATCCTCGGGCGTGCGCAGCAGCGACTGCGCCGTGATCGTGGCGTTGAGCTGCTGGCCCTCGGGAGCCGGCATCGCGCCGAAGGCCCCGGCCGAGATCTGCGCGTTCTGCGCCCGGATCGCCGCGACCACCTGGTCCGGCGACAGGTCGTAATACTTGAGCCGTGTCGGATCGAGCCAGATCCGCATCGAGTATTCCGACCCGAAGACCTGCACGCCGCCCACGCCGTCGATCCGCGACAGCGGCTCGACCATGTACGAGTTGAGATAGTCGGCGAGGTCAACGGCCGTGCGCGTCCCGTCGGTCGAGACAAGGCCCACGACCATCAGGAAGCCGGTCGCCGACTTCTGCACCGTGATGCCCTGCCGCGTCACCGCCTCGGGCAGCCCGGCCTCGGCCTGGGCCAGCTTGTTCTGGACCTGCACCTGGGCGATGTCGGGATCGGTCCCCAGCTCGAAGCTGAGGGTGATCTGCGCCCCGCCGGTCGATGTGGTGGACGAGTCGATGTAGCGAAGCCCGTCGAGGCCGGTCATCTCGCGCTCGATGATCTGCACCACCGTGTCGGCCGAGGTCTGGGCCGAGGCGCCGGGATAGACCGTGCTGATGACGACGGACGGCCCCGCGATCGAGGGATATTGCGAGATCGGCAGCCTGAGGACCGAAAGGATCCCCAGGCCCATGATGATGATCGCGATGACCCAGGCGAAGATGGGCCTGTCGATGAAAAAGCGCGCCATGCCTCAGTTTCCTTCCGCCGGGGCGGCCGCTGCGGCCGCAGCCGGCGCGGCTTCGGCACCGGGGGCACCACCCTCGGGTTGCGCGCCGGCCTCGGCCGGATCGGGCGCGATCTCCACGGGGGCGCCGGGGGCGACCTTCTGGAAGCCGGTGGCGATGATCTGGTCGCCGGGGTTCAGGCCCCCGGTGACGACCCAGTTGTTTCCGTCCGAGGTTTCCACCGTCACCGGGCGCACCGCGACCGTGCCGTTTTCGACCACCCATACGTTCGGAGTGCCGCTCTGGTCGCGCATCACGACCGATTGCGGAACCAGGTAGACGCCCTTTTCCTCGATCTGGGGCAGGATCACCTCGACATAAAGGCCGGGCAGCAGCAATTTGTCGGGGTTCGGGAAGGCGATCCGCAGGGTGATCATGCCGGTGGTCGGCTCGACCTGAGGCTCGGCCGCGCGCAGCTCGCCCTTGACCGGATATTCGTCTCCCGTGGGCAGGATCAGCGTGGCCTGACCCGTCGCCAGGACGCCTCCGCCATGCTGGGACTGCCGCCAGCGCAGCAGGTCGTTCGCGGATTGGGTCACGTCCACGTAAACAGGGTCCAGCGTGCGGATCGTGGTCAGAGGATTGGCCTGCTGCGCCGCGACCAGCGAACCTGGCGTGGCCTGCGAAAAGCCGATCACGCCCGCGATAGGGGCGCGGATCGTCGTCCGCTCAAGGTCGATCTCGGCCGATTGCAGCTGCGCCTGGGCCAGTTGCAGCGCCGCACTGGCCGCGTCCCGCCCGGCGATCGCCGCGTCGCGGGCCGCAGCCGAGGTGGTGCGGTTGGTGAACAGTTCCTCGGCCCGTTGCGCTTCGCGCTGCGCCAGGTCGAAATTCGCCTGCGCCTGCGCGACCGCCGCCCGGGCCGCGCTGGCCGCGGCGGCGTAGGTGTCGGATTCGATCTCGTAAAGCGGCTGACCCGCCTCGACCTCGGTTCCTTCCTCGAACTGCCGTTCGCGGATGATGCCCGACACCTGCGGCCGCACCTCGGAGATGGTGGAGGCCTTGATGCGGCCCGGCAGGCGCGCAGTCAGGGTATAGTCGGTAGGCTGTGCCTCCAGAACCGTGACGGTCGGCGTCGGTGCCTGGGCCGAGGCCACGCAGGGCGCAAGGCCCAGCAGCAGGACGCCTGCAAGCCCGAGGGCGGGGCGGGATAGCGAAAAATGGAACATGGGGGACTTTCAGGTCAGCGCTGAAGGAAAGTTGATTGTTTTCGGCGCGCGTGCGCCACAAATGTCAAGAACCGAGTTCCGGCCCCGCCCTGCGCGGCGGGCTGTCGCATCGTCGGGGGGCGTCCCCCTGGTCCGCGCGCAGCAGGGTCATCAGGTGGCGCAACAGTCTTTCACCTGAAAGCGCCAGCGGAAAGCTCTTGCCCGAGGTCAGCCACTCGGCCAGCAGGCCACCGATGGTGACGGTGATGTACAGCTCGGCCTCGGCCACCGTGACCGCAGGGTTCAGCGTGCCGTTCGCCTGGGCGCGCCGCATCACCGTCCCGATCAGCGCCCGCATCTCGGCATGGATGCGGGCCAGAGCCTCTCGTCCATCCTGTTCGATGGTCAGGTCGGACATGATGCGGAAGATGCGCTGCTCGCATTCGTTCACTTCAAACGAACGCAGTGCTTCAAGCGCCGCCATGAAAAGGCAGTCCAGCGGGTCCGGGGTATCGGGGGCAATGGCGCTGGTCAGGATCTTTTCCTGCGGCAGGAAGGTGCGCCCATGCAGCGCGGCCAGCACCTCAGCCTTGTCGCGGAAGTGCCAGTAGAAGGCCCCCCGCGTCAGGCCCGCCGCACGCGAGATCGATTCGACCGTGGCGGCGGCATAGCCCTTTTCGCAGAACATCCGCTCTGCTGCATCCAGGATCGCGGTGCGCGTCTGCTCTGAGTCTTCCTTGCTTCGGCGCATGTTCTGTCCTCTAGAAGCGACGCATATACAGACATTCGTGGATGTATGTAAACCCTTAAGCCGTTCCGGCGAGAAGATGCCGGTCTGAAGCCGAGAGGTCGGCCTTCCTTCGCCGACCTTGCGGGAAAGGGATGGCTCATCTGCCGCAGCCATGCAAAGGCACGCGCCGAAAAACCAGTCAATCAGAGGTTGTGTTCATACCGGATGTTTGGTGTTTATCCGCTGACCCCTGACCTGCGCTGGGAGTCGCCGGATGCTTGCGCAGTGCCATAGTTAATTGTTTGAGTTTATTTTTAATCAATACGGCAATTGCGCTGCTGTTTCCGTCACGGAATAGTGATTGTGAGTGATCTCACTGATTACAACCGTAACGGTCTTTAAAGAGTCGTTCTCTTGTATGGACACAACTATTGCGTGTGAGGGGATTATGTCCGCGACGACCCAGATCAATATGATCAACCTGCAAGTGTTTGCCGAGACTCAAGCCGCACTCGACAGGCAGAAGGGCACCTACGACGCCAACATCGCGTCCGACGACAAGTATTATCTCTGGCAGTCGTCGTTTCAGACCATCCCGACGGGGATGGAGGGTCAGCCCGAGGCCTATGCCCGGCAGCTTCGCATCAACCTGCCGGACGTGAACACGCTTCGGCTGCCGTTCAACGCATTCTCGTTCAACTCCGATGGTTCGCTGAACCCGCAATACGAACGGTTCATCCTTGAGGCCGCGAAGCAGGGCTTCCAGTTCGTCTTCAACTACTCGGACGGCGATATCCAGCGCCTAGGGGGCGACGAGCAGCCCGCCTCGGCCGACCAGATGCGTGCCCAGCTGAACGGAGCCATCCACGACCGGATGATGAAAAGCTGGGACAAGATGCTCGACTGGCTTGATGACCATCCGCAGGCGGCGAACGCCGTCTACGCGCTCGAGGCCGTCAACGAACCCAATACCTATGCGCGCGCCGAGGACCGGACAGGCAACAAGGGCGAATTCATCCGTCTTTACGGCGACCACATGGTCGAATTCGCGGAAATGGTCCAGGAACGGTCGGACGCCCGCATCATGATCGGCGGCTTCGCTTATTCAGCGAAATTCGACGTGCTCGCCAATACCCGCACACTCGATGGTCAGGGCTCGGTGCTCGACCAGATCCGTGGCGCCGCGGGAAGCGACCTGGTCTGGTCGGCGCATCTTTACCCCGACTGGGCCAGCGGGGCAGGCCAGGAACTCGAAGGTTTCGAGGCGCTGATTCGCCAGAACTATGGCGTCCTGTCGGGTGATGACATCATCATCACCGAAACGAACGCCACGGGTGGGCCGGCGAACGATGCCTCTGGCAACGACGCTTCGTTCTGGATGGCGCGCGCCTACGAGGCCTTTCTGGATGCCGGTATCGGGATCGGCTGGTTCCCCGGTGCGGAAACGGGCCAGTCCGCCTTCCTGTCGATCGACAACGGCTGGCAGATCCGCTTCCGCCATCCCGACAGCTTCGCCCATGGCATGAACGCCTTCACGATGGGCCAGGACGATCCTGGACATGCCGGGAACGAGGCGATCACCGCGCGTCTGCTTGCCGGCTTTGTCACCGACGAGGATCGGGGGCCGACGGGCCTCGACGGCCTTGGCTATGCGGTGGGCTATGGTGGCAACGACACGCTGACCGGCATCGGCAACGCGATGAACATGCTGTTCGGCGGGGACGGAAACGACATCCTGACCGGTCGCGCCGAGCGCGACCACCTGTTCGGCCAGCACGGCGATGACACGCTGTACGGGGGCAACGGAAACGACGTCCTGTCGGGTGGTGACGGCGACGACCTCCTGCACGGCGGCAATGGCAACGATCTGCTGACCGGCGGGCGCGGTGCGGACAGCTTCGTCTTCACGGACGGTGGCGAGGACGTGGTCACGGATTACCGCCGGGAACAGGGCGACACCCTTACCCTCGGCACCCGGGTCTGGACCGATGCCGAGCTTGTGGCCGCGGGTCGCATGATCGACTCGGACGGCGATGGAGCGGTCGATGACCTGGCCGTCACTTGGCAGCAGGGCCGCGTCATCCTGATGAACTACGGTATCCTCCGCCAGAACGGCGTCGTGAACGGGACCTCTCGGAACGACCTGATCGAAGTTGGCTTCACCGACGCCGAAGGCGACAAGCTGAACTGGACCGGGGGCCGGATCGATGCGGGTGAAGGCGACGACACCGTGATCGGCAGCATGTCCGACGACACGATCACCGGTGCTTCCGGCAACGACACCCTGACCGGTCGTGCCGGTCGTGACGTCATCGACGGCGGCACCGGCAACGACACGATCACGGGGGATACCGGCAACGATACCCTGACCGGCGGCGATGGCAACGACAGCATCCATGGTGGTGCGGACAATGACGTCCTGTACGGCAACCTCGGCAACGACTCGCTGGACGGCGGAGAGGGCAACGACCAGTTGTTCGGCGGCGCCGGTGACGACAGGCTGGGCGGCGCAGGGGGCAACGACACCTTGGTCGGAGGGGATGGCAACGACATGATCACGACTGCTCGCGGCCGCAACCTCCTGGCCGGTGAGAACGGGGACGACACGATCATCGGCGGCGCCGAGCAGGACACGATCAACGGCGGCAGCGGCAAGGACAGTCTTGCGGGCAATGGCAGTGACGACGTGATCAACGGCGGGGCCGACGACGACTGGATCTCGGGTGGTGAAGGCAATGACCGTCTGTACGGCGACGCGGGCTTTGACACCCTGATCGGCGGTGGCGGCAGCGACACCATGTACGGTGGAAGCGGGGCCGACGTGATCAGCGCCGTGCGCGGCCTGAACGCGATGTATGGGGAAGATGGCAGCGACTCGATCACCGGTGGCAGCGATGCCGACACGATCGACGGCGGCATCGGAAACGACCTCCTGTCGGGCGGACCCGGCGCCGACGTGATCCTGGGCGGGCTCGGCCATGATTCGCTGATCGGCGGAGACGGCAACAACAACCTGAACGGCGGCGACGGCCAGGACACGCTGATCGGCGGGGCCAATGACGATACGCTTGTCGGCGGTGCAGGCAACGACCTGATCAGAACGGGCACGGGCGTGGATTACGTGATGGCCGGTGACGGCGACGACCGGATCGAGGTCGATATGAGCGGCACGTCCTCGAACTTCCTCACCGGGGGCGCGGGCGCCGACCGCTTCGTGTTCATGAATGCTCAGTCCCCCGGCGTCAGCCGCGCAAGCATCACGGACTTCGACGTCTCGC
Organism: Paracoccus niistensis; assembly: GCF_042432925.1. Classification (NCBI taxonomy): domain Bacteria; kingdom Pseudomonadati; phylum Pseudomonadota; class Alphaproteobacteria; order Rhodobacterales; family Paracoccaceae; genus Paracoccus; species Paracoccus niistensis. Next base: position 16,071 of record NZ_JBHLWE010000045.1, read on the forward strand.
AGGACATCCTGACCATCAACGGCTACACGGGATACGCGGCCATCTCGTCGGCAAAATCCTTTGTCAGCCTGCAGGATGTGGGCGACGATGCGGTGCTGAGGTTCGGCGAAAGCATCTATGTCTTCAAGGGACTGGACGCGTCCGACTTCTTCTGAGGCCTTGAACCATCGGGGCGCTCGCCTGTCTGGCGCCCCTCCCCTTCAAGAGCCGCGTGGTCCCACGATCGGGACCGCGCGGCTTCCGTTTGCGGTCAATTACCCAAGTGCTCGACGCTCGACAGATGGATGCCCGTCAGCCAGTGGTTGATGCAAAGGCACCCGGGGCTGCTTCGTCAGCCGATTGCCAGCCTGCGAACTCGTCAAGGATCATGCGGCGGAAGATCGAGCCCGCCAGCCCGAGCGGACGGGCGCGGCGGTGGATCAGGTAGCAGGTGTTGGCGCCACGGCTGCCGCGTGCGGCAATCTCGCGGATGTCCCCCCTTGCCGCCCAAGGGGCCGCGAAGACCACCGGCATGAACCCAAGATAGCGCGAGGACAGGATCAGCAGCATCCGCGACAGGATCGTGGGCGCCACGGCGGTCACCGTGAAGGCGCCGACAAAGTCCGAGTAATCGGCGTCCTGCGCGACCTCGGCCGCGACGAAGTCGTGGCGGCGCAGTTCCTCCATCGTCAGGCAGGCGTCGTCGCGGGAAAACAGCGGATGGTCCTTGCCGCAGAAGATGCCCATGCGTTCCTTGCAGACGGGCGTGGAGACCAGCGCGTCGCTTTGGCGGATCAGCGCCGTGAAGCCGATGTCGGCCGAGCCTTCCAGCACCGACGCCAGCACGTGGTCCGGAGAGGTCATCCGCAGGTTCAGTTTGAGCTTGGGATAACGGTCCTTGATGCGGGCAATGGCGCGTGACAGGGGGTCAGCGAACTCGAACAGGAAGCTGTCGTCGGCCAGCATCGAGACCTCGCCTTCCAGCTTGTGCGTCGCCGCCCCGATGAAATCCGTGAAGCGTCCGATCTCGCTCATCAGCTGGATGGCGGCGGAATGGACCATCTGCCCCTGCTCGGTCAGCCGGAATCCCGAACGGCCCCGGTCGCATAGCCGCATCGACAACCGCGCCTCCAGCCGCGACAGCGTCAGGCTGATCGCCGACTTGCCCTTGCCAAGCCGTCCCTGCGCGGCCGTGATGCCGCCTGCCTCGACGATCTCGATGAACTCGCGCAGGGCGGCGATGTCGATGTCCGACAGGTTCCCGCGGAAGGGCGTTCCAGAATGCGGCACTGACCTTTCCCCTGCTGCGGTCCGCGCAAGGTTTTCAGTTCGTCAAACCTTGGTCAAGCACTCCGGTGTCGACAACCGCCGGGGTGCCGGGCAGGCTTGCGGCGCCCAGCTTTTCCGATTCCGCAGGACTTCCGACATGGACGACATGACCAACTTCGGCAACACGGCCGAGGCGCGCGACATCCGCCACCACTTCCATGGCTACACCAACGCCCGCCGCCACATGGACGTGGGTCCGATGATCATCGAGGACGGCGAGGGCATCTATGTCACCGACACCTCCGGCAAGCGCTACATCGAGGGCCTCGCCGGGCTGTGGAGCGTGGGCGTCGGCTTCAAGGAACGCCGGCTGATCGAGGCCGCGACCCGGCAGCTGGAAAAGCTGCCCTTCTACCACAATTTCGGCCACAAGAGCCACGGCCCTGCCATCGATCTGGCCGAGAAGCTGGTCGAGATCGCGCCTGTCCCCATGAGCAAGGTCTTCTATACCAACTCGGGGTCCGAGGCGAACGACACCGTGCTGAAGATGGTGTGGTACCGTTCGAACGCGCTGGGCAAGCCGGAAAAGAAGAAGGTCATCGCCCGCACGCGCGGCTATCACGGCGTGACCATCGCGGCGGCCAGCCTGACTGGGCTGCCCTACAACCACCGCTCCTTCGACCTGCCGCTGGACCGCGTGCTGCACACCACCTGCCCGCATCACTGGAAGGAAGGCCGCGACGGCGAGACCGAGGAACAGTTCGCCACCCGCTGCGCCGAGGACCTGGAGGCCCTGATCCAGCGCGAGGGCCCCGACACCATCGCCGCCTTCTGGGCCGAGCCGGTGATGGGCGCCGGCGGCGTGGTCGTCCCGCCCAAGGGCTATTTCGACAAGATTCAGGCGGTGCTGGCGAAATACGACATCCTGTTCGTCGCCGACGAGGTGATCTGCGGCTTCGGCCGGACGGGCCAGATGTTCGGCTCGACCACCTACGGCATCCGGCCGGACGTGATGGTGATGTCGAAGCAGATCACCTCCAGCTACGTGCCTTTCTCGGCCATCCTGATGAACGAGCGCTTCTTCGCGCCAATCGCGGACGAAAGCGACCGCATCAGCACCTTCGGCCATGGCTACACGGCAGGCGGGCACCCCCTCGGGGCGGCCGTCGCGCTGGAGAACCTGGCGATCATCCAGGAAAACGACCTCGTCGGCAACGCGCGCGAGGTCGGCGCCCATTTCCGCGCCCGGCTGGAAACGCTGAAGTCCAGCCCGCTGGTGGGCGAGGTCCGGGGCGTCGGCCTGATCGCGGCGGTCGAGCTGGTCGAGAGCAAGCAGGCCAAGTCCGTCACCACGCCGGGCCGACTGGGCACGCTGATGAACGCGGCCATGCACCGCAACGGGCTGATCTCGCGCAACATGACGGACACTGTGGCCTTCTGCCCGCCGATGATCATCACCCGCCAGCAGGCCGACGACATGTTCGAGATCGTCGCCAAGTCGCTGGCCGAGCTGGAGACCGAGGTCGGCGTCCCGGCCTGAGGCCGGGGCAGCCTCACATCCCCGATCGAAGTCCCTGCAGGAAGCGCTCCAGGCAGTCGCCGATCACGGACACCTGGTAGCCGCCTTCCTGCACGACGACGACGGGGATGCCGGCCGAGGCCACGGCCCGGCCCGCCTCGTGGAAGGCCTCGGTCGTGACACGGACGAGGCTCAACGGGTCCTCGGCGTGGGTGTCGTAGCCGAGGGCCAGGACCAGCGCCTCGGCCCCGTAGCCGCCGACCGCGTCGAGGCCCCGGCGCACCGCGGCAAGGAAGGCCTCGTCGCCCGATCCGGGGGCAAGGGTGATGTTGAGGTTGAAACCCTCGCCCTCGCCCCTGCCCCGCTCGTGAACGCGGCCCGTGAAGAAGGGGTAATAGGCATCGGGATCGACGTGGACCGAAACGGTCATGACATCGGCGCGGTCATAGAAGATCGACTGCGTGCCGTCTCCGTGATGGGCGTCGATGTCCAGCACCGCGACCTTGGCAAAGCGGCTGCGCAGCCGCTCGGCCGCGATGGCGCTGTTGTTCATGTAGCAGAAACCGCTGGCCCGGTCGGCCCGGCAATGGTGCCCCGAGGGTCGGCAGAGCGCATAGGCCGCGCGCTCGCCCGCCACCACTGCGTCAGCAGCTGCCGTCGCGCTGTGGGTGGACCGCAGGGCCGAGATCCAGGTGAACTCGCCCAGGGGCACGGCAAGGTCGCCCAAGTAATAGCCCGCCTGCGCGATCAGGTGATCCGTGGGACAGGGCGGCCGGACGCGCTCGGCGGACAGGTCGGGGAAGGTGTTGGGCAGGACCTCGGGGCCATGCACCGGCAGTTCCTGCCACCGCCGGAAGGCGGACTCGAGAAACTCCATGTAATGCGCCGGGTGGACCTTGCCCGCAGGCGCGCGGCCGTGGTCGGGCGGCGTCTCGGGCGTGATGCCCAGCCGCGCCAGTGCGCCCAGCAGCGCGCCGGTCCGCGCGGGCACATCCGTCGGGGCGGCGAGTTCCCCGAAGCGCATGAACTGTTTCGGGGAATGAAGGGCCTGGTCAGGGGAATAGAATGCACGCATCGGATAGACCTTTGAAGCCGCCATCGGGACGGGAAAGCGATTGCACAGGGCGCGATATCCGGGAAGGCTTCAGCTTCTTCCCCATTCTGACCGCGCCTGGCCTGACATGACGACCCTGAACTGGAACCACCTCCGCATCTTCGCCGCCATTGTCGAAAACGGCGGCCTCACCCGGGCCGCGCAGGTCCTGGGGATGAGCCAGTCGGCCGTCAGCCAGACCCTGCAGCGGCTGGAAGCGGCGATGGACCGCACGCTTGTCCGGCGCGAGGGGCGCAGCTTCAGCCTGACCCCCGTGGGCGAGGCGGTGCTGGCGGACGTCCAAGCTATGCAGGTCGCGGCCGAACGCATCGGGCTGCGCGTCGGCCAGCATCGGCCCGAACTTCGGGTGATGACTGTCTCGAACCTGATCTCTCCGCTGCTGGACGAGGCCTTCCGCCTGTTCCACCAGCGTCATCCCGACGTGCTGCTGCGGGTCGAGGTCCGCAACAGCCACGACATCGTGGCGACCCTGCGCGAGCAGGCGCAGGGTCTGGGCATCTGCCTGCTGACCGAGCCGGTGCCGGAACTCGACTGCCGCTTCCTGTTCCAGGACGAATGGTCGGTCTTCTGCGGGGTCGAACATCCCTTCTTCGGCCGCGAGGAGGTCACGCTGGACGAGCTGCGACAAGAGCCCTTCGTGGCTTTCGCCTGCGCGCGCGAAGGCGCGGGGCTGGAACCCATGGGCCCCCTCAGCATCCGCCTCGGGCTTGGCCGCAGCACCAGCGGCACCAGTTCCCACGTCGAGGAGGTGCGGCGGATGATCGTCTCGGGCGTGGGGCTTGGCCTCTTGCCCTGGACCTCGGCCCGCGCCGAGGTGAAGGCCGGTCTGCTCTGGCCGGTCCGCACCACGGGCGAATGGCTGGGGACGCATATCTACCTCGTCCGCCACCCCCGCGCCTGCGCCCTGGCCGAGAGCCAGTTCGTGGACGTGATCGAGGAGCTGCTGCCGCTCTTCCCCTCCGCGCGGCGCTGACTGGCCCGTCAGCACAGCATCGCCTCGATCAGCATCGGGCCGGGCTCGCAGACCGAGGCGGCGATGGCGCGGTGCAGTTCGGCGGCATCCTCGACGCGCTGCGCGGGGACGCCCATGCCGCGGGCGAGCGCGCAGAAATCCAGATCGGGCCGCCGCAGGTCCAGCATGTCCAGCGCGGTCGGGCCGGGATTGGCGCCGACGCGCAGAAGCTCGCCCTTCAGGATCTCGTAGCTGCGGTTGGCGAAGATGACCGTGGTGACGTTCAGCCCCTCGCGCGCCTGGGTCCACAAGCCCTGCAGCGTGTACATGGCCGAGCCGTCCGCCTGCAGCGCCACGACCGGCCGGTCCGGGCGGGCGACCGAGGCGCCTGCCGCCAGCGGCACGCCGATCCCGATCGAGCCGCCGGTGATCGCCAGCCAGGACAGCGGCGGCGCGCCCGCCGCCAGCCTGCCCACGTCACGGCCGCGCGTGATCCCCTCGTCGACGACGATGGCCCCTTCGGGCAGCGCCGAGGCGATGGCCTGCGACAACGCCAAGTCGTTCAGCGGTCCTGCCTGCGGGGCTTGGGGACGCGGCGCGTCGGTGCCTTGCCAAGGCTTCGCGCCGACCAGTTCCGCAATAGCTGCCAGCGCGGCGCGGCCATCCTGGGCGCGGTCGGCCAAGGTCAGGGTGCGGCAACCCGGCGGCAGCAGCACACTGGGGCGGCCGGGGTAGGCGAAGAAGGCGACCGGCTCGACCGTCTCGACCAGCACGGCGCGGTCGAAGCCGGACAGCGCCTCCAGCGCCATATCGATCGGGTAAGGGATACGCGGGATGACGGGCAGCCCCGCCCCCATCTCGACGCGCCGGTTTGCGCCCGGCGCCATCACCGCCGCACCGGTTGCCTGCGCGATCCCGGCTGCCAGCTTCAGCGACTGCGGGTCCTCCAGCACTGTCCCGCCGACCAGCAGCACCGCGCCGGGGCCGAGCGCTTCGGCTGCGCGGGCGACGGCCTCGTCCGACACCGTGCCTGCGGGCCTCGGCGGCGGCGGCGGGGCGATTACCCCACCCTCGTCCCAGCCGAGATCGGCCGGCAGGATCAGGGTCGCCACCGCGCCGGGATGCGAGGCTGCCGCCGCCCATCCCTCCATCGCGTCCCGCGCCAGCGTCGCGGCCGAACTGCCGGTCTTGACCCAATCCGAGAAGGGCGCGACCGCTCCCGACAGGTCGGCCGACAGCGGTGCGTCATAGCCGAGGTGCCGGACCGCGTGCTCGCCCACGAGATTCAACACGGGCGAGCGCGCCTTGCGGGCATTGTGCAGGTTCGCCGCGCCATTGGCGAAGCCGGGCGCCAGATGCAGCAGCGTGGCGGCAGGCTTGCCTGCCATGCGCGCATAGCCGTCGGCGGCGCCGGTCACGACGCCCTCGAACAGCCCCAGCACGCAGCGCATCAGCCGCGTGCGGTCCAGCGCGTCCACGAACTGCATCTCGGACGTGCCGGGGTTGGCGAAACAGACCTCGGTTCCCGCAGCGTGCAGGCTGCGGACGACGCTTTCCGCACCGTTCATGCGGCTTCCTTTCGAGCATGGGCGAGCACCTGAAGGCGCCGCGCCAGTGCCGGGCTTTCGTCCCCGGCGGTTTCCTTGGGCATGGGGGGCAGGCTTTCCGCGAAATGGCAGGCGACAAGATCGTCGGCCACCGGCCGCAACTCGGGCCGATCCACCCGGCAGCGGTCCTGCGCGAAGGGGCAGCGGGGGTGGAAGGCGCAGCCGGGCGGCGGCGCCATGGCGCTGGCGGTTTCCCCCTTCAGCGGCACCTGCGGCACGCGCCCCGAGGCCACCGGCCGGGGCGCGGCTGCGATCAGCGAACGGGTGTAGGGATGGCGCGGGTCGGCAAAGAGCCGCGAGGCATCAGCCATTTCCACGATGCGGCCCAGGTACATGACGGCCACGCGGGTCGCGATGTGGCGCACCACCGCAAGGTCGTGGCTGATGAAGACATAGGCCACGCCCGTCTCGGCCTGCAGGTCCTGCAGCAGGTTCACGATCTGCGCCTGGATGGACACGTCCAGCGCGCTGACCGGCTCGTCGCAGACGATCAGGCGCGGGTTCGTCGCCAGTGCCCGCGCGATGCCGACACGCTGACGCTGGCCGCCGGAAAACTCGTGCGGATAGCGGCCCGCGTGCCAAGATGACAGCCCGGCCATCGACAGAACCTCGTCGATGCGGCGATCCAGCGCCGCGCCGCCGGCCATGCCGTGCAGGCGCAGCGGCTCGGCGATGACCTCGCGCACGGTCATGCGTGGGTTGAGCGAGCCGAAGGGGTCCTGGAAGATCATCTGCATCTCGCGCCGCGCGGCGCGCAGTTCGGCCGGCGACAGCGTGAAGATGTCGCGCCCGTTCAGCAGCGTCCGGCCCCCGGTCGGCTCCTGCAGGCGCAGGATCGTGCGCCCGGCGGTGGACTTGCCGCAGCCGGATTCGCCCACGATGGCCAGGGTCTCGCCCGCCTCCAGCGTGAAGCTGATGTCGGTGACGGCCTGCACGGCGCCGGTGACGCGGCGCAGAAGGCCCCGGCGGACGGGAAAATGCTTGGTCAGCCGTTCGACCGACAGAAGCGGCGCGTTCATGCCGCAATCTCCTCGATGGGGGCGCGCCAGCAGGCGACGCTGTGGTCCGTCCCGATGGCTGCCAGCGGAGGCTGCTCGGCCCGGCAGACGTCGATGGCCAGCGGACAGCGCGAGGCGAAGCGGCAGCCCTTGCGGTTCGCCCAAGGCGGCGGAACCGAGCCGGGAATGGTGGCCAGCCGGTCGGCAGGCGCGTCCAGCCGGGGCACGGCGGCCATCAGGCCGATGGTGTAAGGATGCTGCGGATCGGCGAACAGCGCCGCGGTCGGCGCGCGCTCCACCACCTTGCCGCCATACATCACCGCCACCTCGTCACAGGTCTCGGCGACCACGCCCAGATCATGGGTGATCAGCAGGATCGCGGTGCCGGTGCGTTCCTGCAGGTTCTGCAGCAGTTCGAGGATCTGAGCCTGCACCGTGACGTCCAGCGCCGTCGTGGGCTCGTCGGCGATCAGCAGCACGGGGTCGTTGGCAAGAGCCATCGCGATCATCACCCGCTGGCGCTGACCGCCCGAGAGCTGATGCGGATAATCGTCGATGCGCCTGGCAGGCGAGGGAAGGCCGACCATGTCCAGCAGTTCGATGGCCCGGTCGCGGGCGGCGCGGTCCGACAGGTCCGAATGGGCCTGCAGCATCTCGCGCAACTGCACCCCCAGCGTATAGACGGGGTTCAGCGAGGTCATCGGTTCCTGGAACACCATGCCGATGCGGCCGCCGCGCAGCTTGCGCATTTCGGGTTCCGGCAGGGACAGAAGGTCGCGGCCCTCGAACATGATCCGCCCGCCCGCGTAATGGCCGGGGGGCTGCGGGACCAGCCGCATCACGGCCAGCGAGGTCACCGACTTGCCGCAGCCGGACTCTCCCACCAGCCCCAGCGTGCGCCCCTTTTCCAGCGTCAGGTCGATGCCGTTGACGGCGGGGAAGCGGTGCCGGGGGTTGCCGAACTCGACAACCAGGTTCTCGATGGACAGGAGCGGCGGCGTCATGGCGTCTTCCCGTAGGAAAGCGGCGAGGCCTGATCATGCGTCCGCCCGGCGTAGTCGCGGGTGGCGAAGTCGATCTCGGCCTGCCGCTGTGCGGCTTCCAGCCGGTCCAGCGCGGCGGGAAGGTCAAAGGCAAGGGCGCGCCCGTCCTCGACCACCTGCCGGCCATCGACGAAGACCTGCCGCACGGGACGCTCGCCCGCCACATAGATCAGGGACCGCAGCGGATCGCGCACGGGGCGCATCGCCGGATGGTCGAGGTCGGCCATGAACAGGTCGGCCTTGGCGCCGGGCGCCAGCCGCCCGATGTCGTCCCGGCCCAGGATTGCGGCCCCGCCGACGGTCGCGGCATCGAACACGTCCGAGGTCCGCAGGTCGAACACATCCCCCGACATCAGGCGCGAGTTGATCAGAACGTGCCGCATCTCCTCGATCATGTTGTGGGGATAGGTGTCGGTCCCGATCCCCAGTGGCACACCCGCGCGACGATAGCGGCCGAAGCTGCGCAGGGCGATGCCGCGGCGCTGGAACACGGTCGGGCAATGGGCGACCGCCGTGCCGCTGCCCGCCAGCCGGTCAAGATCGCGGCCATGCGGCCAGTGGACCCAGGGGTGGTCGTTCAGGAAGATGCCATGGCCGATGATCGTGCCCTGCCCCAGCACGCCCAAGTCATCCAGCCATTCGACGGGGGTGCGGCCATGGCGGCGAGTGATCTCGTGGAACTCGACCACGGACTGCGCCGCGTGGATCTGCATGGGGACGCCGCGCCGCTGCGCCTCGGCATGGCTGTCGCGGATCAGTTCGGGCGTGCAGGTGTCGATCTGCGAGGGCGCCACCATCCCGGTGATGCGCCCGCACTCATGCACGGTGGCGCGGTCGATGAAATCCATGGCCTCGGCCATGGCGCGCTCGCCCCCGTCGGCACCCCAGTCATAGTGGACGACATGGCCATCGGCGGTTCCCCAACTGGCCGAGCGGTACATCGGCGCGACGACGCCCCGCAGTCCGGACTGAGCCAGCAGGTCGAGCCAGCCGTCATAGACGACCGACAGGTCCACCAGCGTCGTCACGCCGGACTGCAGCAGCTCGGAATAGGCGACCTGGGTGCAGGCACGGGTGCCTTCGCCACTGGTGCCGAACAGCGGCATGTATTCGTAAAGCGAGCTCATATACAGCGCCGGGCTGCCAAGCTCGTCCAGGAAGCCCTTGTTCATCGGCTCGGACAGCGGGTGCGAGTGGATGTTCACCAGCCCCGGCGACACCATGCTGCGGCTGCCGTCGATCTGGCGCGCGGCGGGGCCGTCGTAGCGCCCGCCGACATGCACCAGCCGGTCGCCCGCGAAGGCGACGTCGCCCGAGGCGAAGCGATGGCTTTCGGCGGCTTCGTCCCAGGCAATGATCCACGGGCAGTCGCGGATGACCGTGACGTTCTGTTCCATGCTAATCCCTTGTCGCGAAGGGGGCGGGACCGCTGTCGGTCCCGCCCGGACAGTCACTCGACCAGCTTCAGGTCGAGGCCCTTGTAGAGCGCCGCGCCATAGTTGCTGTGCGGCACGATCGGCGCGAGGCGGGTCGAGGACACGACCGTCCGCGGCTCGTGGATCAGGGGCAGCCAGACGTTCGCGTCATGCACCTTGGCCAGCACCTTGCCGTAGGCCGCGGCACGGGTGGCGTCGTCTAGGGCAGCCTTGCCCTCGGCCAGCCACCGGTCCGTTTCCGCGTCGTTCCAGTTCATGCGGTTGGGCGTCGGAATGTTGGCCGAAGGGAAATACAGGTTCAGCGCGTCGCCCGCCGAGACATAGGGATAGCTCATCCCGAAGGCGTCGAACTCCTGCGTGGCCATCTTGCCCCAGGCGACCGTGGCGTCGAAGATCTCGACCTGCAGATCGACGCCGATCTTGCGCAGTTCCGCCTGGGTGTATTCCGACAGCTTCTGCCAGGTCGAGCCGGTGAAGAAATACCCCAGGGGCGCCAGCCTCACGCCGTCCTTGACCCGGATGCCGTCAGGCCCGGGCACCCAGCCCGCCTCGTCCAGCAGCGCATTGGCCGCGGCCGGGTCATAGGGCGGCAGCGAGGCTTCCAGCGCCGGGTCCCAGTCCTTGGTCGCGGTGCTGATGTAGCTCTGCGCGCCTTGCACGCCCCCGAAGAACTGGTCGCGGGCCAGCGCGTCCTGGTCCAGCGCAAGGTTGATCGCCCGCCGCACCGCCGGGTCGGCGACCGTCGGTTGATCGACCTTGAAGCCGATGAAATAGGTCCAGAAGGCGCTTTCCGACTGCACCACGTTCAGGTTCGGCGCGACCTTCAGCTGTTCCAGCGCGATATAGGGCACATATTGCGTGATCTGCGTCTGGTCGGTCATCAGCGCGATGGTGCGGGTGTTTTCCTCGGGGACCACCTGCCAGACCAGCCGGTCGATCTGCGCCTCGCCCTTGTTTTCGTAGAAGTCCGGGCCCCAGGCATAGCCCGCGTGCTTGGTCATGGTCAGGCGGTCGCGCGGGTTCCAGCTTTCCCAGCAATAGGGGCCGGTCCCGTTCATGCCCTGGATGCCGAAGTCGGCCCCCAGCGCCTCGACCTGGTTGCGGTCGATGATCGTCGCGAAGCTTTGCGTCAGCTGATACAGCAGCTCCGAGAAGGGCGTCTTCAGCTTGTAGACGATGGTGGTCGCGTCAGGCGCGGTGATCGATTCGACCTCGCCCGCGCGCCATTTCACCGGCGAGGCCGTGGCCGGGTCCAGCCAGCGGTTGAAGCTGTAGACCACGTCCTCGGCCGTCATGGCGCGGCCGTCGCAGAACTTGACGTCGTCGCGCAGCTTGAAGGTGTAGGTCAGGCCGTCCTCGGACACCTCCCAGCTTGTCGCCAGGCCGGGGGTCAGGGTCTTCATGCCGGGCTCGATGGACACAAGCGTGTCGCCCAGCATGAACAGGATCTCGGCCGCGGCCAGGGCCGTGCTCTTGTGCGGGTCGTAGTTGTTCGAGTCCATCTCGCGGGCGATGTTGATCTCGCTGGCCCAGGCGCTGGACAGCGCGAGGAGGCTGGCCGCTGCGGCAAGGCCGAGCGTCTTGCGGGTGGTCATGGTCCTTGGCTCCCTGCTTGTTGTGGTTCAGTTTCTTGTTCTCGGGTCGAGCACGTCGCGCAGCGCGTCCCCGGCCACGTTGGCCGTCAGCACGATCACGAAGATCGCGACGGAGGGGATGATGGCGATATGCGGCGCGAACAGCATGAAGTCGCGCCCCTGCGAGGCCATCATGCCCAGTTCGGACGCGGGCGGACGCGCGCCGAGGCCCAGAAAACTCAGCGCCGACCCCAGCAGGATCACCTGCCCGAAGCGCAGCGACATGAAGATCATGATGGACGAGATGCAGTTCCGCAGCAGATAGCGGGTGAAGAGCGTCCGGTCCGGCAGCCCGATCGCGCGGCCTGCCTCGACGAATTCCTGCTTCATCACGCCGACTGCGACGGACCGGGCGATGCGGGCGCTGTCGGGCACCGTGGCGACGGCCAGCGCGAGGATCACCGGCATGATGCCCGCCCCCATCACCGCGACCAGCGCGAGGCCCAGCAGGATCGCGGGGAAGGACAGCATCACATCCACGGACCGCATGATCCAGGGATCGAGCCTGCCGTAGAAAGCCGCGAGCAGCCCCAGCAGCGAGCCGATGCCGCCGCCAAGGACAACCGCGACCAGCCCGATCAGCAGCGTGAGCCGCGTCCCGTGCAGCAGGCGGGACAGGATGTCGCGCCCCTGCCCGTCCGTGCCAAGCAGGAACTCGGCGCTGCCGCGTTCCGCCCACGCCGGGGGCAGCATCATGTTGCGGGTGCTTTCCGTGGGGTCGTGCGGCGCGAGCCAGGGGGCAAGAAGAGCCGCCAGCGCGATCAGCAGGAAGACCGCGATGGCCAGGGCTGCGGCGGGATCGCGCATGAGGGCTGCGAACCAGTGGCGGCGGGCCGGTGCCTCGTCGGAGGCGGCGGGCGTCATGGCATCTGTCACGCTCATGATTTCTGCGCCCTCGGGTCAAGGATGGCGTAAAGCATGTCCACGATCATGTTGATGAGGATGAAGCCCAGCGCGAGGACGAGGATCGTGCCCTGCGCGAGCGGGAAGTCCGAGGACAGGATCGCGCCGACCGCCAGCCGGCCGATGCCGGGATAGGAGAAGATCGTCTCGGTCACGACTGCGCCGCCCAGCAGGTAGCCCGCCTGCAGGCCGATCAGGGTGACGACAGGGATCAGGGCATTGCGCAGCGCGTGGCGCAGGATCACCCGGCGCTCGGTCAGCCCCTTGGCGCGGGCGGTGCGGACATGGTCCAGCCGCAGCACCTCAAGGACGCTCGACCGGGTCATCCGGGCGACGGGGCCGACGAAGATCAGGCCCAGCGACAGCGCGGGGATGGCGATGTGGCGCAGCCCGTCGACAGTCCACAGCGGCCCGCCGCGTCCCATGAAGGGCAGGATCTGCAGGGTCACGCCCAGGAACTGCATCAGCACCAGCGCGATGAAGAAGATCGGCAGCGACACGCCCGCGACCGAGATCGCCATGATCGTGCGGTCAACCCAGCTTCCCCGCCGGACGGCGGCGATGGTGCCCATCCCGATTCCCAGCGGCACCGCCCAGATCAGCGAGGCGATCATCAGCTCGACCGTGGGCCCGACGGCGGCGGCAAGCTCGCTGACGACGGGTCGGTTCGAGATCAGCGACCGCCCCAGGTCGCCCTGCACCAGCCGCTCGGCATATCGGCCAAGCTGCACCAGCAGCGGCTGGTCCAGCCCCATCTGCTGGCGGATCTGAGCGACCACCTCGGGGGTGGCGGTGGGGCCGGCCATGATCTGCGCCGGGTCGCCGGGCGCCATCTTGATCAGCAGGAAGCCGAAGATCACGACGCCGATCAGCACCGGGACCGACAGCAGCAGGCGGTTGACCAGCGCGTTGATCATGCCGGGGCTGCCCGCTCGTGCACGATCTCGCCGCCGCGCAGCGTCAGTTCGCAGACCGCGTCCAGCAGAGCCTCGGGCGCGACCGCCGTCAGGTCGCGGTCGAAGACGGCGATGTCGGCGAGCTGCCCAGGTTCGAGCCGCCCCTTCAGCCCTTCCTCGCTCGAGGCATAGGCGGAGGCGGAGGTGTAGGCGTGCAGCGCCTCGTCGATGCTCAGGCACTGCTCGGGTCCGAAGACCTTGCCGCCGCGCGTCTTCCGGGTGACGAGGTTGTAGATCACCGGCCGCGGGTCGATGTCGGTCACCGGGCAGTCGGTCGAGGCCGAGGGGTTCAGCCCGCGCTCGATCCAGGTGCGGAAGGGATGCGAGGCGGCGATGCGGTCCTTTTCCAGCACCGTCTCGTAGTTGTCGCCGAACCAGTAAAGGAACGAGGGCTGCGCGACGGGCAGGACATGCAGCCGCTCCAGCCGGTCCATCTGGTCGGGGCGCAGCCAGCCGCAATGCTCGATCCGGTGTCGCCGGTCGGGCGCGGGGTTCGCCGTCTGGGCGGCCTCGATGGCGTTCAGCACTTCCTCGATGGCGGCGTCGCCGATGGCGTGGATGCCCATCTGCCAGCCCGCGTCATGCGCCTGCTTCACCATCGCGTCCAGTTCCGACTGGTCGGGGATGCAGAGCAGGCCCTTGTTGCCGGGATCGCCCATGTAGTCCTGCGTCATCGCGGCGGTCTTGGACCCCGCGCTGCCGTCGGTGAACATCTTGACTGGGCCGATGCGGAACATCTCGCAGCCCTTCCCGGTGGACAGCCCCTCGGCCATCGCCTGCGGCAGGATGGTGCGCGTCTTGTCCGCCATCACGCAGCCGTAGACCCGGACCGGCAGGCGGCCCTCGTCCCGCGCACGCCGATAGGCGACCATCTCGTCCCAGCCGGAATGCAGCCCGATCGCGGCCTCCATGACCGAGGTGATGCCGTGGCCCAGCAGCATGTTGCCCGCGCGCTCGATCGCCTCGACCATTTCTTCGACCGAGGGATGGGGCATCACGGCCTCGAAGGGCTCACGCCCCGTTTCGGCCACCATGCCGGTCAGGCGGCCGTCGCGGATCTCGATCAGCCCGCCCTCGGGCTGGGGCGTGGTCTCGTCGATGCCGGCCAGTGCAAGCGCCCGGCTGTTGGCAACCGCCGAGTGGCCATCCGTGCGGACGATGTAGCAAGGATGATCGGGGCAGGCGCGGTCCAGTTCGTCGCGGTGGGGGAAGCGACCCACGTCCAGCAGGAAGTGGTTGAAGCCGCGCCCCAGCACCCATTCGCCCTCGGGCGTGACCGCCGCCCGCGCCCGCAGCGCCTCCAGCATCGCCTCCAGCGTCGGGGCGACCTCGTGGCGCAGGTCCACCCGGCTCATGTCCATCCCGAGCGGCAGCAGGTGCATGTGCGCGTCGTAGATCCCCGGCATCGCAAAGCGGCCACCAAGGTCGATGCGCCGCGTCTGCAGCCCGGCCACGGCCTCGATCTCGGCCGTCGTCCCGGTCGCCATGACGCGCCCGTCCCGGATTGCCACGGCCTCGGCCTTGGGCAGGTCCAGCCCGCACCAGACGACCCCTCCTGTCAGCACCACATCCGCTGTGTCCACCTGCCACTCCCCTCGTGTTCTTGTTGGGGTCAGTGGACTTTCATGGTCCGCGGGCTGTCAACAAACATGCCCTCCGGCGTCCATCGCCTCAGCTTATGCACTCATAAGCCGTGAACCACGGCGGCCGGATTGACAGGCCCGGTCCTTCGAGGATCGCTCGGTCCATGAGCATCAGTTCCGACACCCGCGCCGACATCTCCCGCTTCTGGTCCACCATCGCGCGTTCGGCCGAGATCGGCCCCGGCCGCCCCGGCGGGCTGTCCCGGTTGACCCTGACCGATGCCGACCGCGAGATGCGCGACCAGTTCACCGAATGGTGCCGCGAGGCGGGGCTAAAGGTGTCGGTGGACGAGATGGGCAACATCTTCGGCCGCCGCGCCGGGCGCGAGGACAACCTGCCCCCGGTGATGATCGGCAGCCACCTTGACACGCAGGTCAACGGCGGCCGCTTCGACGGGATCGCGGGCGTGCTGGCGGGGCTCGAGGTCGTGCGCTGCCTGAACGACGCGGGCCATGTCACGCGCCGTCCCGTCGTGGTCGTGAACTGGACGAACGAGGAAGGCGCGCGCTTCAGCCCGCCCATGATCGGCTCGGGCGTGTTCGCCGGCCGCTATGCCCTGGACTGGGCCCATGGGCTGCAGGACGACGACGGCGCACGCCTGGGCGACGAGCTTGCGCGCATCGGCTACAAGGGCAGCCTGCCCTGCCGCGCGGGCGAGATCGACGCCTACCTAGAACTGCACATCGAACAGGGGCCGATCCTTGACGCGGAACGGCGCGAAATGGGCGTCGTCACCGGCGGCTATCCCAGCCACGGGATGCGCGTGACCTTTGGCGGCCAGACGGCCCATACCGGTCCCACGCCGATGGACCTGCGCCGCAACGCGCTGGTTGCGGGCGCCCGCTGGCTGACGGCGGTGGACGACCTCGGCTGGGCCTTCAGCGCGCAGGACGGCAAGGCCTCGGGTTCAAGGCTGGCCGTCTGGCCGAACAAGGCAGGCATCCTGTCCGACACCGCCGAGGCCGTGGCCGACGTGCGCCATCCCGACCCCATGACCGTCCGCGTCATGGCCGAGCGGATGCGCCGCGACGCGCAGGCCGCCGCCGCCATTGCCGGATGCACGCTCCGAATCGAGGACGAATGGTCCTGGGGCGGCGACATCTTCGACGCCGAACTGACCGAAACTGTCCGGGCCGAAGCCCTGCGGCAGGGATGGAACTGGAGGGACATCAAGTCTCAGGCTGGGCACGATGCCTATCATCTGGCCACGATCTGTCCCACGGCGATGATCTTCACCCCCTGCAAGGGGGGAATCACCCACAACAACGCCGAGGACTGCGCGCCCGAGGATTTCAGCGCCGGCCTGAATGTCTTGCTGCACGCCGTGGCAAGCCGCGCCGACCGCTGACTGGCCCACCGGGTCGTCTCCTATGCCCCGGCAGGCTCACCCTGCGTCGTCAGCCAGTCCGCGAACAGGGCAACGGTCCCCTCGGGCTCTCGTGCGGGATGGATCAGCGCATAAGGGCACGGCCCGGCCAGCGAAATCGGGCTGACCTGCACCAGCATCCCGCGATCCAGATCCGCGCGGGCGAAGATGTCGGGCAGCAGCGCGGCGCCCAGGCCCGCGCGGGCAGCGGCGATGACCATCTCGAAATGCTCGAAACGCGGGCCCCGGATGCCCTCCACCTCCAGCCCCGCGGCGGCCAGCCAGTCGGTCCAAAGGTGCGGGCGCGTGGACTGCTGGATCAGGGGGACGCCCGACAGGTCCCTCGGGACCGGCAGATCGGGCGCTGCCACCACGATCAGCCGCTCGGGCAGGATCGGCATGACCGCCGCGCCTGACCGCGCCATCTCGGCCCGCTGGATCGCGGCGTCAAAGGGGCTGTCGTCGAAATCGACCGGCCCCAGCGCCGAGGCGAGATCCAGCGACACGCCGGGATGGCGGGTGGCGAAGTCCCCCAGCCTCGGGATCAGCCAGGCCGCAGCAAAGGTCGGCAGGACCGCCAGCCGCAGCACCTGCCGGCTTCCGCCGAAGGCCATGATCTTGCGCGCCGAGCGGTCGAGGTCGTCCAGGATGCCTTCGGCATCGCGCAGCATGGCCCGGCCCGCGTCCGACAGGACCATCCGCTGCCGGATGCGCTGGAACAGCGTCACGCCCAGCCGGTCCTCCAGCGTGCGGATCGCGCGGCTGACGGCGCTTTGCGTCAGGTTCAGCGCCCCGGCCGCGCGCGAGGCCGACCCCAGCCGCGCGCACAGCACGAAGGCGCGCAGTTCGGGGATGCTTGGCGTGTGGTGGGATCGGAACGGGGTCATGACTTTGCCTCATGGCTTGAGGATTTTTCCTCGCTACCAGCGGCCGCCGCCGACTGGTAGTCAGCACTGCAAAGAATGGAGGCACCGCATGGCCGCGCTGAAACCCAAGGACGCCCCGGACCTGAGCCGCTTCGGCTGGGAGGACCCCTTCCGCCTGAACGACCAGCTGTCGGAAGACGAAAGGATGATGCGCGACAGCGCCCGCGCCTATGCGCAGGAAAGGCTGGCCCCCCGCGTGATCGCCGCCTACCGCGAGGAGAAGACCGACCCTGCCATCTTCCGCGAAATGGGCGAGATGGGCCTGCTGGGCGTCACCATCCCCGAGGAATACGGCGGGTTGGGCGCCTCCTACGTCAGCTACGGACTGGTCGCGCGCGAGGTCGAGCGCGTGGATTCGGGCTACCGCTCGATGATGTCGGTGCAGTCCTCGCTGGTGATGTATCCAATCTATGCCTACGGCTCGGAAGAGCAGCGGCGGAAATACCTGCCCAAGCTCGCGAGCGGAGAGTTCATCGGCTGCTTCGGGCTGACCGAGCCGGATGCGGGTTCCGACCCCGGCGGGATGAAGACCACGGCGAAGAAGACCGCGGACGGCTATGTGCTGAACGGCACGAAGATGTGGATCTCGAACTCGCCCATCGCCGACGTCTTCGTCGTCTGGGCCAAGTCCGAGGCCCATGGCGGCAAGATCCGCGGCTTCGTCCTTGAAAAGGGCATGAAGGGCCTCTCCGCACCCAAGATCGAGGGCAAGCTGTCCCTGCGGGCCTCGATCACCGGCGAGATCGTCATGGACGGAGTCGAGGTCGGCGAGGACGCGCTGCTGCCGAACGTCGAGGGTCTGAAAGGTCCCTTCGGCTGCCTCAACCGTGCGCGCTACGGCATCAGCTGGGGCGTCCTCGGCGCGGCCGAGTTCTGCTATCACGCCGCGCGGCAGTATGGCCTCGACCGCAAGCAGTTCAACCGCCCGCTGGCGCAGACGCAGCTGTTCCAGCTGAAGCTGGCGAACATGATGACCGAGATCACGCTCGGCCTCCAGGCCTCGCTGCAGGTCGGGCGGCTGATGGATGCGGCGCAGGCCGCGCCCGAGATGATCAGCCTCGTCAAGCGCAACAACTGCGGCAAGGCGCTGGAGATCGCGCGGATTTCCCGCGATATGCACGGCGGCAACGGGATTTCCGAGGAGTTCCAGGTCATGCGCCACGCGCAGAACCTGGAAACGGTGAACACCTACGAGGGCACGCATGACGTCCACGCCCTGATCCTGGGCCGCGCCATCACGGGCCTGCAGGCATTCGCCTAATGGGTGCCCCGCTGGAAGGGCTGCGCGTCGTCGAACTGGCGCGCATCCTCGCCGGTCCCTGGATCGGCCAGACGCTGGCCGATCTTGGCGCCGAGGTGATCAAGGTCGAGGCTCCCGAAGGCGACGACACCCGCCGCTGGGGGCCTCCGTTCCTCGACCGTCCGCTGCCGGACGGCGGGACGGAGCGGGTGGCGGCCTATTTTCACGCGGCAAACCGGGGCAAGAGCTCGATCACCTGCGACTTCGGGAACGACGAGGACCTCGCGCGGCTGAAGGGATTGATCGCCAGGGTCGACGTGGTGGTCGAGAACTTCAAGGTCGGCGGGCTGAAGCGCTTCGGCCTCGACTATGAAAGCCTTGCGGCGTCGAACCCGCGCCTCGTCTATGCCTCGGTCACGGGCTTCGGCCAGGACGGGCCGCGGGCGAGCCAACCGGGCTATGACTTCCTGATCCAGGGCATGTGCGGGATCATGGACCTGACCGGCGAGCCGGACGGCGAGCCGCAGAAGGTCGGCGTCGCCTGGATCGACATCTTCACCGGGCTTTACGGCGTCATCGGGATCCAGGCCGCGCTGGCCGAACGGGAACGGTCCGGCAAGGGCCAGCGCGTGGACCTCTCGCTGCTGGACACGGGCGTGGCGGTTCTGGCGAACCAGGCGATGAACCAGATGATCGGCGGCGTGACACCGCGCCGGTTGGGGAACGCGCATCCAAACATCGTGCCCTACCAGTTGTTCCCGGCCTCGGACGGCCATGTCATCATCGCCTGCGGCAATGACCGGCAGTTCCGAGGCCTTTGCCGCGCTCTGGGACTGGAGGGGCTGGCGGACGACCCCGACTATGCCACCAACCCTGCCCGCGTGGCGAACCGCGCCCGTCTTTGCCCTATGATCGCAGAGGCCACCGCCCACCTGCGCCGCGCCGAGATCATCTCCATGATGGAACAGGCAGGCGTCCCTGCCGGACCGATCAACAGCGTGGCCGATGCCCTGGCTGAGCCGCAGATCGAGGCGCGCGGCCTCAAGATCGCCCCCGAGGGCATCCCCGGCCTGCGCACCCCCATCGCCTTTTCCCGCAGCGGACTGGTGCTGGACAAGGCGGCACCCATGCTGCCGAAAAGGCACGCCTGATCCCGCGCCCTGCCGCTTTGCCCCAAGGCCCTCC
The DNA here is from genome assembly GCF_042432925.1 of Paracoccus niistensis. Classification (NCBI taxonomy): domain Bacteria; kingdom Pseudomonadati; phylum Pseudomonadota; class Alphaproteobacteria; order Rhodobacterales; family Paracoccaceae; genus Paracoccus; species Paracoccus niistensis. Next base: position 35,842 of record NZ_JBHLWE010000045.1, read on the forward strand.
ATGCTTGCCGAGGCATGCGGGGCACCTTGGCCGCGAAGCAGTGGGGCTTTTCCTGTCCCAACGAACCCAGTGCCTGCCGCCTCATCCAGGCCGGCGCCCCACTGCGGCAAGGCAGCATGAACGACATAACAGGCAGAGGAGGAAACATGCCTATCCATCACCGGACCTTCGCGGCGGCGCTTGCCGCATCCGTCCTTGTCCCCGTCGCGTCCTGGGCGCAGGGCACCTATCCCGACCGAACCGTCACGCTTGTCGTGCCCTATGCGGCTGGCGGGCCCACCGACACCGTGGCGCGGCTTGTCGCCGAGCCGATGTCCAAGGCCCTGGGCCAGCAGGTCATCATCGAGAACATGGGCGGTGCCAGCGGCACCATCGGCGCGGGACAGGTCGCCCGGGCCGATGCCGACGGCTACACGCTGATGCTGCACACCTCGGCGCAGGCCACGAACGACCTGTTCTATGACAAGCTGGCCTATGGTTCGCGCGAGGCGTTCCAGCCGCTGGGCGTCGTCAGCCACACGCCGATGACGCTGGTGGGCCGCAAGGACCTGCCGCCGGAAACCGCGGCCGAAGCGCTGGACTACATCCGCGCAAGCGGCGACGGGGTGGCCTTCGGCAATGCCGGCGTGGGCGGTCCGTCCTACCTCTGCGGTCTGCTGATCGAAAACCGGCTCGAGACCCCGATGGTCATGGTCCCCTATGCCGGGACGGGCCCCGCGCTGACCGACCTGCTGGGCGGCCAGATCGACCTGATCTGCGAACAGGCGACCAACACGATCGGTCACATCCGCAGCGGTGCGGTCAAGGCCTATGCCGCGACCAGCGCCGAACGCCTGCCTTCGCTGCCCGACCTGCCGACCCTGGCCGAGGTGGGGCTGGAGGGCTTCGAGACGACCGTCTGGCTGGGCCTTTACGGTCCGAGGGACATGCCGCAGCCGGTGATCGACACGGTGGTCTCGGCGCTCCAGACCGCCCTGAAGGACCCGCTTGTCACCGAGCGTTTCGCCGACCTGGCCACCACTCCGGCGTCCGCCGAAGAGGCCACGCCCCAAGGACTGCTGGCCACGCAAGAGGCCGAGGTCGCCAAGTGGAAGGACCTGATCGAGGCGGCTGGCCTGCAGGCCAACTGACCGGAAGCCCTGCTCCAAGGGATCGTACCGGGGCTTCAGCCTCTCGGTCCCCTGCAAATGACGCCCCGGCCACGACAAGGACCGGGGCGGACACAAGAGATTGGATGGCGTGTCCAAGTTCCCTCGCGTGGAATGAACAGCCCACGCGCCGCTCTGTGTCAGCCTGCCCGGCCCCTCCCGCCCCCATCAGGCCGCGCCCTGCGACGGCAACAGGCCTGTCCTTCTAGCCAGCTTGCGACTTTCCGGTGCTTCGGAGATTACCGGCCTGTGCCTGCCAATGCTGTGCGGGCCTTGTTCTTGTCGAGTTTGTTTCCATGAAAAAGACCTACACTGCCCCCACCCTGCAAGTCTGCGGCTCGCTGGAAGAAATGACCCAGGGCGTTGGCAACGGCGGCGGCTTCCCCGGCAAGGGCAACGCTTTCGGCCACAAGAAGAAGGTCGTGCTGACCTTCTCGTGACAGATGCAGCGGAGAGCCGGGGTTCACCGTGAAACACCTCAGGAACTCAGGACCGCGGCCGCCCGGTTGCCCCTCAGCGGATTCCTGCCGGGCACATCCTTGTCCTATCCATTCATGTAGCTAGGAAGAATGGGAACTCGCGCTAGCATGGCCGTGTTAGCGAGTGATGTGTTTCCAGGTGTCAGCGGGGCGCTCGTGTCGTCCCGCTGACACATGTCACCGGACCGACACCAGCGGTGCGCATCAGTGAACGGAAAACAGCCGCGAAGCGTTCGCCAGGGCAGCAAAGCCCACATGGGCATTCCAGTTGGCCGCAGCCGAGGAAAGCGAGCATGTGGGGGCGTCCCCATGCGCCCCGGTCACGAAGCCACAGGTCGGACATTCGAGTATGGCCTTCCACGCGCTGCGGTGGTCAGCGAGGATTGATACCGACGGCGGCGCGACGGTTCCACAAGGGCATGTCTTCAGTCCCATGGGTGTGCTTTCACATTGCGACGACAGAACCCTTTAACAAAGGGAAGCTGCAAATGCACACTCATATGTCGCGACGTAACGTCAGCTCGGGAAAGTGCGCCATGACAGCCTCAGTCAGGCGCCCTCTGCAAGTCGCTGCGCAGAGGCCTTGGGAATCCGCACAACTCGCCCCAAGGCGTCATCGTCGCAGCCCCGCGCTCGGCACGACTGACGGCAAGGCTGCACCAAGCATCCAGCCCGGCCTTGCGCAGCGCCCGGCCCGAAACTCGTCTCAGTTGATCAGAACTTTTGGCGCATTGTCCGGCAGCCGCGCCAGGCCGAGGAACTGCCGCCCCCCGATCGGGTTGACCAGCCAGAGGCCATGCGTGCTGACCTCGATGGAGACCACACCCTCGACGGCATAGCTGTGGAAGTACTCGCGCAGCGTATCCACCATATCCGGAGTGAACTCGGCAACAGCTCTTACTTGAACACCATCCTTGGCCATGCGGCTCCTCTTTCCGAAACGTCCGCAGAACATGTTCTACGCTGTTAATATGGGTCCGAGCCAAGCCTCGCGGCAAGCGCTTGGTTCCCATGCAGAGCAGAACGGACATCACGTCAACGCGACAGGGCTGGTATATATGTCTCAGGCAGCGCTCGTCAGCCCTTAACTGGCCTACGGCTTTCCACCGCCCGGCTCGCGATCCGGCCGGTGCGGAGGGTGACGATCAAGGCCGGGAGGATGATCTGCTGCCGTCATGGACGCCAGCTCCGAGTGGATGAGTCAGACTTCCCGAGACCACACTTTTATGCGCGAAAGAGCACGAGCGGAAAGCGACTCCTCCCAACGGGAGGACTGACAAGAAAACAGGAGAATATATGGCGGAGACGAATCAAGCTATTTTCATGTTTTATCAGTAGCATGTCGTTGCGACCCTCGTTCAGCACCCCACAAAAAGCGGGACTGCCTGTCGCCACCTGTCGCGCGCTGTCGCACCATGTTGCATTGTGCATGTGGGGTAAAATGCCGGGTGCGAAATGCCGAAGATGGCTGCGGAACTCTCCGCCATAGAGGTGAAGCGGCTTGAGCATCCTGGCCGGGGCCGGAACGTCCTGTTTCCCGTGGGTGGCGTTGCGGGGCTGCACCTGCAAATCACGCCGAACAATGGGCGCACCTGGCTGTTGCGTGTGCAGGTCGGGGCCAAGCGCCGGGAAATCGGCTTGGGCGGCTATCCCGATGTGACCTTGGCGATGGCCCGCGACCGGGCGCGGGAGGCTAAAGACCTGATTCGGCGCGGCATCGACCCGGTGGAGGAACGCAAGGCCGCCAAGGCTGCCCTGATAGCCGCCCAGCATCGGGTCTTGTCCTTCTCGGGTGCCGTGGACCGCTACCTTGCGGCGAAGCTGGACGCCTTCAGGAACGCCAAGCACCGCCAGCAATGGCGCAACACGCTCGACAGCTACGCCCTGCCGGACCTTGGCCCCATGCTGGTGCAGGACATCGGCACGCAGGACGTGCTGCGGGTGCTGACCCAGCTGGTTGACGACGCGGGCGGCACCTTCTGGCAAGCTAGGACCGAGACCGCATCCCGTCTGCGCGGACGCATTGAGGCGGTGCTGTCTTGGGCCACCGTGGCCGGGCACCGCTCGGGCGACAACCTGGCGCGCTGGGCCGGGAACCTGAAGGAACTGCTGCCCGCCCCGTCCAAGGTGGCAAAGGTGGGCAATCAGCCGGCGGTGCAGATCGACGACGCGCCACGCTGGTTCACGGCCCTGCGCCAGCGCGACGGCATGGGCTCGCGTGCCCTGGAGTTTGCCGCTCTGACCGCCACCCGCTCGCAAGAGGTGCGCGGAGCGCGTTGGGATGAAATCGACCTTGAGGCTGCGCTTTGGATTATCCCGGCAGCGCGGATGAAGATGGAGCGCGAGCATCGGGTGCCGCTGACGCCCGACACGGTGGCGCTGCTGCAAGCCCTGCCGCGCTTTGCCGACAACCCGCTGGTGTTTCCGGCGGCCCGTGGCGGCGAGTTGTCCGACATGACCCTGAGCGCGGCCATGAAGAGGCTGCATCAGGCGGACGTGGACGCGGGTGCTGCGGGCTTCGTTGACCGGGTGAGCAAGCGCCCGGCGGTGCCGCACGGGCTGCGCTCGACCTTCCGCGACTGGGTGGCCGAGCGAACGCACTATCCCGGCGACATGGCCGAGGTGGCGCTGGCGCATCGCGTGGCAAGCGCGGTGGAGGCGTCCTACCGGCGCGGCGACATGGTGGAGAAGCCCCGCGCGATGATGGCGGCATGGGCGGATTACTTAACCGCCAGGAGCCGGACAGGTTGTAACATTGTGAGGATAAAGAAATGAGCCTTTCTGCAATGGATTACTGGCGTTTGGCTGACGAACTGTCGGTTATCGACGCCGCGATACTCATTACCGGGAACAATCCAGAACAGAAATACGAAGAATATGACCCCGACAGCCAGACTTCCCAATGGGTGAAGCTAAAAAACTATGATGGTTTTGAGGCAACATTCAGGGCTCTACGAAACGCGATATTAAGCGATAAGCTGCGCGCAAAGATTGCCGTAAGGACGCGCGACACTGTTGAGATAAATGGAGGGTATAACGTCATGGGGGAGCGCATCTATTGTCGCGAGGTTCTGGATGCAGACCTTAATGAAATCAAGGTTCCTTTCGATACTCTCATACGCGCTTCCGACTTCAAGGCGTCCATATTTTCGAATCGGCAGATCGATGCTCTTCATAACGCCACAACTCTTTACGTCTTGAGGGAGCCGTGCTGGGAGGAAACCGTGGTGGACGTGGACGATCTGAAGAGATGGTTGGCGTCAAAAGGATTGTTTCCCACTTTCTTTTTTCCAGAGCGACCGGCTGCGGGCTTCAGGGATAAGGACCATTCTCGCTACTCTCCAAAGCTCGCATGCGCAGTTGCCGCATGGGAGGCAGTTAAGCGACCTGCACGGAACCTAAGCGTCAAGGCAACGGTCCAAGCTTGGGTCCAGGCAAACGGCGTGAACTATGGACTCGCTGACAAAGATGGCATCCCGCCCGCTACCGCCGTTGAGGAAATCGCCAAAGTGATGAACTGGGAAACCAAGGGGGGGCTAATCCAACTGGGGGGAAGGCTGAGGAAGGAGAGGATGAGTCGCCGGAAGGAGTTCGTAATTTCTCGGCGGTTTATGAGCCATTTGACGACACCATACCGTTCTAGGCAGGCTCAAATCTGCATCGTGAAAGCAGCCCACCCCTAAGTCTAACATACTGATCTATATATACAATAAATCAGCCGCCACTACTTCGGCGACTGCGTTTCTGCGAAGGGACGGCGTAGTTATCGAAACCTGCCCAGCTTCCGCAGGCCCTATTATGCGCCTCACATTGCACCCAACGCTAATCCGTTGGAGTGCATCGCATGGTTCGCGAAACCTACCTGTCCGACATTCAGCTTGCCGCCCGTTACAGCGGCCACCGCACGACGCCCTGGCGCTGGGCGAAGGCTGACCCGACCTTTCCCAAGCCGGTGACGCTGACACCCGGCTGCACCCGCTGGAAGCTGTCGGAAATCGAGGCGTGGGAAGCATCCCGCGCAACCGCCGCCGTATAACGAAACCCCCGCCGGGCAAGGGCGGGAGCGGTAATCATGTGCGGCGGGGATAGCTGCACCATACCGTTTCGCGCCCGGCCCTTCAAGAAAAGAGGCCGAGACATGGCATCGAGTGACTGCTGGTATTCAAGTCCGACGCAGGTGTTCTGGACCTGCGACGCCCTTATCCGGGGCCGCATCATCAGCACGAAATCGGAAATCCGCGCCGTGAAGGGCTGGCGTCTGGCCGCTATCGTCCACCGCCTGAAAGACGATTACGGCTGGCCCATCCTGACGGACTATCGCGGTCCGGAGAACGTGGCGCATTACCGGCTGGAATCCGGCACGGACATTTCCCGGCTGCGCTTCCCGCCCAGTGCGAAGAGCCTAGCTGACGGGCTAAAAGGCGGTGCCGCATGATGGCGCTTCGCATTGCTGTCCTGTGCCAGCGCTACGGCATCGACGCCGACCGAGCCGCCATGCTTGCCGCCTTTGTCTGGGGGTGCGGGCATGACTGACGCGCGCGCCCTGACCCTCGCCCTTCGCGGCAGATGGTATCGCCGTTACGGGCTGGCTTGCTGTCCCGCGCATGGCGACCGGCGGCCCAGCCTGACCCTGGCCGATGCCCCGGACGGGCGGTTGCTTCTCAACTGCAAGACCGGGTGCAGCTTCCTGGACGTGTTGGCTGCCCTGCGCGACCGGGGGCTGGTGGACCGGATGGACCACCCCCAGCCGCCCAGCGCATCCGAGATTGCCCGCCGCCGGGTCGAGGATGAAGCGGAGGCCGTGAAGCGGGAACGGCAGGCGCTGGCTGTCTGGCGCGAGGCGCTGCCTGTTCCCGGCACCCTGGCGGATACCTACCTGCGGGGGCGGGGCATCACCTGCCCCCTGCCGGACACGCTGCGCTTCCATCCCGAGTGCTGGCACGGCGCGACGGCCCAGCGCCTGCCTGCGCTGGTGGCGCGGGTGGACGGCTTGCCGCGCCTGGCCGTGCATCGGACCTACCTGCGCGCGGACGGCACCGGCAAGGCCGAGGTGGACCCGCCCAAGGCGATGCTGGGCGCGGCGCTGGGCGGCGCTGTGCGAGTCGCTGACGGGCCGGGGCCGCTTGTGGTGGCCGAGGGCATCGAGACGGCCCTGAGCCTGCCCAGCGGGCTGCTGCGCGGCCCTGCGACGGTCTGGGCGGCGCTGTCTGCCGCAGGCATCGGCGGGCTGCGTCTGCCGGACGGCATCCCGCATCGCCTGACCATCGCGCCGGACGGCGACACGGCAGGCCGTGAGGCCGCGCACAAGCTGGCCGAACGCGCAACCGCTTTGGGCTGGACCGTGAGCCTGCTGCCCGCCCCGGATGGCCGGGACTGGAACGACATTCTCATGCTGAAAGGGGCGCCGTGATGGCCGCCAATGTGGAGTTTTCTGAACTTTCCGTGCCTTCCCCTTTGGCGGAGAATATGACCTTTAATCACCCTGCCGAACCCATCCCCTTCACGCCCGAAGGCCCGCAACCACTCCTGCGAGAAATCCCACCGGGGCAACCCTATCCGGTGCAGGCGCTGGGGCCGCTGCAAGGGGCGGTGGCGGCGGTGCAAGGTATGACGCTGGCCCCCATCGCCATTCCCGCGCAAAGCGCTCTGGCGGTGGCGTCGTTGGCCGTGCAGGGCTTTGCTAACGTCGAGACGTTGGGCGGCGACCGGCCCCTGTCGCTCTATGCCCTGACCATCGCTCGCAGCGGCGAACGGAAATCCACCTGTGACGGGCTGCTTATGCAGGGCTTGCGCGACTTCGAGCGCGAGGAAGCCGACCGGCACCGCGAGGATGTGAAGGGATGGCTGACGCGGCACGCGCTCTGGAAGGTGCAGCATGACGGCATCATTGCCTCCGTGAAGGGCAAGGCGGGCAAGAACGCCAAGACCCAGACCGAGGCGCAGGCCGACCTGCGGGCGCTGGGGGATGAACCCGCCGCACCGCCGTCGCCCGACCGCACGGTGACGGAACCGACCTATGAGGGACTGACGCGCAAGTTTGCCGAAGGGATGCCGAGCCTTGGCATCTTCTCGGACGAAGGCGGGCAGTTTCTGGGCGGCTTCGCCATGTCGAGCGACAACCGGCAAAAGACCCTGGCCGCGCTGAATGACCTCTGGCAGGGCAATCCCATCCGCCGGACCCGGCAGGGGGAAGGTTCCTTCACCCTCTATGGTCGCAGGCTGGCCGTGCATCTCATGGTCCAACCTGGCGTGGCGCGCGACTTCATGGCCGACCCCAAGGCCGACGACACGGGCTTTCTGCCGCGCTTTCTGTTGTGCGAGCCGCCCAGCACCATCGGGACGCGACTGCATGGGCTGACCCGCGACGGGGCGGGGCCGGTAGATGCGTTTGCCGCCCGGCTGGGCACCATCCTGCGCACGCCCCTGCCGATGGAGCCGGACAGCCGGGCGCTGGAGCCGCGCCGCTTGCCTCTGGCCCCCGATGCCCGCGCGCTGCTGACCGAATACGCGGACGCCGTGGAACTCGCCCAGCGCCCCGGCGCGGCCATGTCGGGCGTGACCGGCTATGCGTCCAAGGCCGCCGAGCAAGCCTGCCGCATCGCAGGCGTGCTGACCTTATGGCGCGACCTGGCCGCCCCGGTGGTCGAGGCCGAGGACATGGCATCCGCGATCGAACTGGCGGACTTCTACCTGTCCGGGGCGCTGCGGCTGGCGGACGCCGCGAAGGTGAGCGAGGACACCGACCGGGCCGAACGGCTGCGGCGCTGGCTGGTGGAGGAATGGCCCCACCCCGAGGTGATGACGCGGGATGTTGTGCAGCACGCGCCCATCCGCGCTCTGCGGGAAACCAAGGCGGCCACTGCCGCGCTGGGCACGCTGGAACGGCACGGCTGGGTTGCGGCGCTGCCTGCCGGAACCGTGGTGCGGGGCGCAGCCCGTTCGACCGCTTGGCGCATCGTGAAAGGGGGCGTCCATGCTGTTTGACGCCCGCGCCGCGCTGGCGCGCATCCGCGCCGATGCACCTGCCGTCCCTGCCGTGAAAACGCAATCGGAACCGGCCCCCGGTGCTACTTGTGCTACTTGTGCTGCGCCGCACGCCCCAAGGCCCGCCCATGCAGCACAAGTAGCACAAGTAGCACGCGCCCGGCCTTCCGAGCCGGAAAACGCGCCCATGCCCGGCGGTGCCGTTGTGCTTCCCCTTCGCGGCCCCGCTTCCCGCCCGGCCCCTGCGCCCAGCGCCCCCGGCGGCATGGTGCGGCTGGACTGGTCGGGGGAATGGGTGAGCGGCGACCGCTGGGAGGCCATGAGGGACCTGGAACGCCACCGCCCGCGAGACGTGCTGTTCTGCGGCAAGTGCTGGCGGCCTCGCAGCCGCGAGGTGGCATTGGCCTGCCTGGACGGGAGGCCCTGCCGATGAAGCAACCCCATGAACCCAAGGGGGCGGAGCTGGCTGCCCGCGGCAAGGCCGCCGGGCTGACCCAGCGCCAGCTTGCCGAGACCGCAGGGGTGGGCCGGACGGCGGTGCAGTATTGGGAAGCCGCGCCGCATCTGGACCCGCGCGGCTGGGCGGTGGTCCGCATGACCGAGGCGCTGGGCTGGGCTGTCCGGCTCGCAAGCGAGACAACTACGCACCCGCGCGGGGATGGGGTGCTATCCTTGGCCGAGCGGATGGACGCCCTTGCCGCCGCCCAGCTTGCCGCCTTCAAGGACCGCGAGGCCCAGCGCGCTGCCCGCCGCCGCATCCGCTGCGGGGCCAAGACCCGCAAGGGCACGTCCTGCCGCAACAAGAGCGAACCGGGCAAACGCCGCTGCAAGTTCCATGGGGGGGCTGTCCACCGGAGCGCGCACGCCCGAGGGCATCGAGCGTATTCGCCAAGCCCAGCGCCGCCGCTGGGCCAGGGCGCGGGACAAGTCAGCTTCCGCGCCGACCGGCAACCAGGCCCCTGACCCGGCTGTGACCCGCGATTCATCAAAGGCCGCCCATGCCCGCACCTGACCCGCACGGCATCACCATCGAGGAGCGCCCCCACGGCTGGGGCGTGCTGGTGGAAACCTTCATGCTGTCGGGACGCACGCAGCGCATGGCGCGGGCCAAGCGCATCCTGCGGAACCTGGCCGCGAACGGCTGGGCGTGCCGCTGGTGCGGCGGCCCCGTGCCCGAGTTCCGCCGCGCCGATGCCTGCTACTGCGGCGAGGGGTGCCGCAAGCGCGCCGCCCGACAGCGAAAGAAGACTTGAAACAAGGCAGGCTGTGAGCAGGCATTTGCCGCCGCGAGGGGCGAACGCGGCAGCACGACAGACTATGGCGTCAAATGGCAGCCATGGCCAAGCCGACCATTATCAGGGTGTCAATCAGCGTAACGGCGGTCGAAATCAGGAAATTGACCATCAGGCAAATCCTTGTTCGGTGGTGCGGACCTACAGTCAACAAAAAGGACGCCGATTGGATGCGGGGATCGGTTGCAACTTGACCGAAAAGACAAGGTGCAGATGCCGGCCGCATTTCCAGACGCCGACGCGCGCGGGATGAGGTGATAGGGACGGACGCCTTGGACACCCCGAAAAGCGGCTTGGTGCTGCCCCCTTTGCGCGCTGCGCTCGCCTGCATGGGCCAGACGCCGGGAAGAACCTGAACGTCCCCCGCCTGATGGCAGGCTTGCCTGCACCCTGAGAAAACCCTAAGAAGCTGCCGCCCCCTCATGGAGTGAAAGCGCGTTCTCTAAACTAGAGCGATTTAGAGGCGCTGGGCAGGCCGCGCCGCTTGATAAACAAACAAGAGAAAATCAAGCGCATGGGGTGGTGCTGTCCGGCCTGATTGTGTCAGCTGACCTGCCACGGGTCTTTCATCCAGCCGCGACCGGAGCCCGGTTTGTGTTTACGGTGGTCG
>NZ_JBHLWE010000046.1:0-38510 GCF_042432925.1 Paracoccus niistensis
ATGCGTCGACCCCTCGCAGCCACCGTCATGTTCTGGCCATGAAGACAATGGGTCCTGAGCCTAGGGTGATGCGCTGCAGACGAATGACAGCTTTACCACGTTGCTGCCGCTGCCTTGCCATGCCGCCGATAGTCGGCTCTCCGCCCGTTACTGTCGGTAACCCATGCCACGCGACGGGCGATGTTCCACACTACCCTCCTCGGCCGGATTCGGCGCCTTAGCAAAGCGCACCGGGGCCGTCTTGTTCGTGCCGCCGCCGTGCCAGATCCAGCAGGCCCTGGCGGATATGGTCGATGTGCTGGCGCAGCAAGTCCGCGGCCTCGGCCTCCCGGCGCGCGCGGCAGAGGTCGAGCAGGGCGCGATGCTCGGCCACCGCCCTCTCCCGATCACCCGGGATGCCGAGAGGCTGGATACGCGTGTGGATGTCGCATTCGGTCAGCAGATTGGCGACAAGGCTCAGCATCCGCGGACTGCCGGCATGTCGGTAAAGCCGCATGTGGAAGTCCTTGTTCAGCCCGTTCCACATCGCGATGTCGTTGCTGTCGAGCGATGCGGCATAGGCACTCTGGATCCGGTCGAGTTCGATGAAGTCCTCGGCCGTCAGCCGGGCGGCCGAGCGCTCCAGAAGCCACGGTTCCACCAGCATCCGCATCGAGAAGAGATCGTCCACCTCCTCGGCAGTCAGTTCCGTGACGATGGCGCCCTTGTGGGGCAGCATTCGGATCAGGCCCTCGCGTTCGAGGATCAGAAACGCCTCGCGCAGGGGAATGCGGCTCATGCCGAACTCGCGGGCGAGGTTTTCTTGCTTCAGTTGCAAGCCGGGGGGATATTCGGAACTGAGTATCCGGTCACGCAGGGCTTCGGCGGCAGCCATCGCCATGGTCTTGTGCTGCAGGCTCTTGCCGACTGGCGCACCTTCAGGGGCCATAGCGTCGGATCGGCCGTTCGCTGATTGCCGGTCACGGGCAGGCCGGCGGCTGCTGGTCGTGTCAGCCGTGGTGGAGCCCCCTGATCTCTTGCAGCACGTCCAGCGGCACGCTCAGGTTGTCCGAGGCACGCCGCTTCCACCCATCACATCACCGCGGCCGAGCCCGCCAGCAGGATGATGTCCAAGCAAGCCAGCAGGAGCCGATCTGGTTCGCCCGGCGATGGGTCTGGAATTGATCCCCACTCCAGCGCGCGGTCGAAGGGGCCGCAGTCCGCATAGCTCATGTCCAGCAGAGGCTATCGAGCGACCAGCGTCAATTGCGGTCACAGCCGGTTTGGAGATCAGTTCCGGGCCGACTCTCGGGCAAGTATTTGCAGCATGCGCTCGCGCGCGGCAGGCGGTAGATCTTTGGGCAGGTCGGCTTCGGGCGCCGGGCTATCCCCGACCTGGATCAGCATCACCATGCCCATGGTGTAATGGGGCGAGCACTTGATCCCCCAGATGCCCTCCTCGGTCAGCGTGACAGCGATCTCCTCGTTGATCTTGCCGACGAATTTCTCGCCATTGCTCGGGATCATACCGTCGATGGTGGCGGCATTGTGCCCAGGGCTTGCGGCGATGAACTTCACCATGTCGCCCGGCTGGATGACCAGATAGTCAGGCTCGAACGGCATCGGGCCACTGTCATTGCGGTTGAGCATCCTGACCTCATGCGTCTCGGCAAAGGCCGCAAACGGCAAGAGACAGGAAAGAAGCGCAGCACGGATCAGCACGGCGATGTCCTTTCAGGCGAGGCGTTGGAAGGCGAAAAGCGGGAAGCCGCCGGCCGGATGCGCGATCAACCGGGCATCGACGGCAAAGATCTCGCGGATCAGCGCCGGGGTCAGGATGTCGAGCGGTGCCCCTAGCGCCACGCAGCGGCCGGACTGCATCACCATGACGCGGTCGCAGCGCAGCGCGTGATGCATGTCGTGCAGCGCGATCACGGTCGTGACCGGAAGCTGCGAAACCAACTCGAGAATGGAGAGCTGGTGGTGGATATCCAGATGGTTCGTAGGCTCGTCCAACAGCAGAAGCTGCGGCGCCTGCGCGTGGGCCCGCGCGATGTGGACCCGCTGGCGCTCGCCGCCTGACAGGGTGGACCAGTCCCGCGCGGCCATCCGCTCCATCCCGACCGCCTGCAAGGCGGCCTGAACGGCCTCATCGTCCTTGGCGCCCCACGGGCGAAGCGGCCCGAGCCAAGGCGTGCGGCCCAGCTCCACCGCGTCGCGAACGGAAATCCGCTCGGCGGTATCGGCCGCCTGCGACACAAGGGCGAGCCGTTGGGCGATCTGCTGCCGCCGCAACCGCGTCACCGACTGGCCCGCAAGCCGGACCTCGCCGCGGGTCGGCGGCAGCAGCCCCGCCATCATGTTCAGCAGCGTAGACTTGCCCGACCCGTTCGGCCCGATCACGCCCAACATCTCGCCCGGACGCAGTCGCAGGCTCACGTCCGCGACGAGATCCCGGCCCTGCACCCTCCGGGAGGCGCCGATGAGTTCGAGGATGGGCGCCCCGCTCATCGCTGCCGCCCCCGGATCATGACAACGGCGAAGGCAGGCGCCCCGACCAGCGCGGTGATGACACCGATGGGCAGCACCTGGCCCGGAATGACGATGCGCGACACCACGTCGGACAGCACAAGGAAGACCGCGCCCGCGAGCGCCGTGGCGGGGACGAGCCGGGCATGGCGCACGCCCACGAGGAAGCGCATCGCATGCGGCACGACCAGCCCGACGAAACCGATCGCCCCGGCGATCGACACCATGACTGCCGTCACCAGCGCGGCGGTCCCGATCAGCACTGCCTGCGCCCGGCGCACGTCGATCCCCAAGGCCGCGGCGCTGTCGGCTCCGAAGGTAAAGGCATCCAGAGTCCGCGCGTGCCACAGTGCAACGCCCAGACCCAGCAGAGCTACCGGCAGCGCTATCCAGATATCCGGCCAGCGGACGCCCGAAAGATTGCCCAGAAGCCAGAACATGATCCCGCGCGCCTGCTCGGCACTGGCCGATTGCGCGATGATCAGCGCGGTCGTGGCATTGAACATCTGCGATCCGGCAATGCCCGCCAGGATGATGATGCCGGTGGTCTGAATGCCTGTTCCCCGTGCCGCGCGGGCGAGGACCGCGACCAGACCAAACGCAACCAGCGCGCCCGCAAAGGCCCCCGCCGACATGCTGATCATGCCCGCACCGAAGCCTGCCACGGTAACGGCGACCGCACCTGTCGAGGCCCCGGCCGAGATCCCCAGCAGATAGGGCTCGGCCAAGGCGTTCCGCAGCAGCGCCTGAAGAATCAGCCCCGACAACGCCAGGCTGGCGCCGCCGCAGGCGGCCACGACCGCGCGGGACAGGCGGTAATGCCAGACCACGCTGGCATCCACGGGATCGAGAACGGCAGCCGTCAGGCCGGCCTTGTTGCCCAGCACTGCCATTACGGTGGACAGCGGTATCCGCGTCTCGCCCACGGCCGTGCCGAAAAGCAGCGCCGCCGCCAGCATGACGGGCGCGAGCCAAAGCCAGCCCGCACGGCGGGCGGCAGCGCCACGGCTCATCGGGACAGACCGAGACCGGCAAGCGCGTTTGACAGGGCCTCAAGTCCGTAGATCGCGCGGATCGAGGGGTCCATCGCATGGGCTTCCAGCGTCAGGATGCGGTCGTTCTTCACCGCCTCCATCTGGCTGGTCACGGGATCGCCGCTCAGGAACTCGCGCTTGACGGCGATGTCGTCGGCGGGAAATCGACGCCGGTTCATTTCGGCCGCGACGATGAAGCTGGGATCGGCGCGGGCGATGGTTTCCCAACCGACCGTCGGCCACTCCTCTTCGGAGGTGACGACGTTTTTCACTCCCAGCTTGGCCAGCATCCAGCCCGGCACGGCGTTGACGCCCGCGACATAGGGATCAATTTCGATATCGGCTGACGAATACCAGAACACTCCCGAAAGATCGTCGGGCAGGTTTAGCGCCTGCGCCTGCCCGACCGCCGCGGCTTCACGCGCCTTGAGGTCGGCAATCAGGGCCTCGCCGCGTTCCGAGACATCGAAGATCTGTGCCAGCTCCTTGATGCCCTGATACAGAAGCGCGGTGTCGAACAGCACCGTTCGTGCGCCGTCCATGCTCTGGCTGTTGTCCTTGCCGATGCATTCGGTCGGCATGATCCAGCTGAGGATCCCGGCGTCGTCGAACATATCCCGCGTGCCGACCGCCCCCTGCGGGCCGATCATCCATTCATAGGCGGTGACGACCAGATCGGGCCGTTTCGCCAGCACGCTTTCGAAGCTGGGGGCGTTGTCCGACAGACGCTCGACCTGCGCATCCACCTCGGCGAACTCGGGCAGGACCGGGTTGATCCACAGCGCGGTGCCAGCGACCTTGTCGGCAAGACCCAGCATGTAAAGGATCTCGGTCGTGCTCTGGCCGACGCTGACGACGCTTTCGGGCGCCTGGTCGATGGTGACCTCGTGGCCGCAGCTGGTGAATGTCAGGGGATAGTCCGTGCCCGCGAACGCCATCGGCGCCGCAGCCATGACAGCCATGGCCGCCGTCGTCGTCATCCTCAGCATGATATGTCCTTCCGCTACATCATGGACGGGCCAAACGAGCGGACGGACTCCGGGCAGCATTGCACGGAACGCGATCCCTCCCGAGCCGACCCGCTCGGATTGGTCAAACTGCGTCGGCAGGTCTCCTGACTGACGGGTCATCGCCGGCCCGACCTTCCCAGACCCCGAAAGGTCCAGTGGCATATTCGGGCGCGGCTCACCGCCTACAGTTGCGGGGGCAGTTCCGGTTGGGGGCGCAAGACCCCGGCGGATTCCCTTTCCGACACGGTCTCCGTAGCGGCAGGGATCGATGCTGGCAAGTTGAAGCTGGTTGGCGAGGCTGTCACCGTCATCAGACGCCGAGGGCCGCCCCAAGCCGCTGCCATTCGCTTTCGTTTCCCGGCAGGCCGAGGCGGAGCCAGGTGTCGGAATAAGGAAACCGGCGCGTCCAGATGTGGTGCCGTGCCAGTGCGGCCTGCGCCTTATTCGCACCCGATGTCTTGTAGAGGCGGAAAAGATGCGTGCCGCCCGCCAGGGCCCATCCGGCGCTCGCCGCCAGATCGTCCAGCCGGGTCGCCTCGCCGGAAAGGCGGCGAATGGTTTCGCGGCGCCAGTCCAGATCGCCAAGCGCGATCCGCCCGATTTCGAGGGCAGGTCCCGAGACGGGCCAGGGGCCTGCGAGCGCAGACATCCGGCGGATCACCTCCTCGCCGCCGTAGACGAAGCCAAGCCGCAGGCCCGCGAGCCCCCAGAACTTGCCGAAAGAGCGCAGGACAAGCAGGCGGTCGCTGGCCTCGACCACAAGGCTTTCGTCCGGGGCAGGATCAGCGAAGCTCTCGTCGACAAGCAGCGTTCCGACTGAAAGGCTCCGCAGAGCCTCCCTGCGGTAATGGCGACCGTCCGGGTTGTTGGGGTTCACGACGATTGCCAGATCCGCACCGGACAGGGCATCGAGTTCTCCCACCTCCTCGACTCGCCAGCCCGCCTGTCTCAGACAGGCTGCGTGTTCGTTGTAGGTTGGGGCGAGCACGCGCGCGAGGCGAGGGCTTTCCAGCAGGGGGATCATCTGGATTGCTGTCTGCGCCCCCGCCACCGCGAGCCCCGGTGCGGCGGTGCCGAAGGCCGCGGCGGCAGCCTCCATCAGCGCGGCCCTGGCGCTTGCCGTCGGCAGGTTCGTCCATGCCTCGGGCGGAAGCTCGGGCAAGGGATAGGGCTGGCGATTGATGCCGGTGGACAGGTCGATCCAGTCCCCCTGCCCCCACGCGACCCGGGCCTCGTCAAGGTTTCCGCCATGATCGCGCATCAGGATGGTCCGGTGATGATAGGCAGCAGCGCCGCAAGGACCAGTGCAGCCACCAGCAGCATCATCGCCCGCCTGTAGAGCCTCAGGCCCTGTGTCAGGGATACCGGGACCGGGTCCGGCGCTCCCGCGTTAAGCCAGGGCTCGGGCGCCACATGGCCGTCATAGATCCTCGGCCCTGACAGGCGGACGCCCAGCGCCCCGGCCATGGCCGCCTCGGGCCATCCCGCATTGGGCGAGCGGTGTCCGTGTGCGTCGCGCAGCATGACGCGCAGCGCATGGGCAGGCTTGTCCGAGGCAAGGGAAAACAGCACTCCCGTGGCCCGCGCCGGAATCAGGTTGACGAGGTCGTCCAGCCGGGCGGACGCCCAGCCGAAATGCAGATAACGCGGGTTACGATGGCCGATCATGGAATCCAGCGTGTTGATCATCTTGTAGACCGCAATCCCCGGCAGACCCGCAACCGCACCCCAGAAGACCGGGGCCAAGATCCCGTCAGAGGTGTTCTCGGCAAGGCTCTCCAGTGCCGCGCGCGAAACGCCTGCCTCGTCCAATGCCTCAGGGTTGCGGCCCACGATCATCGAGACGGCATGGCGTGCCTCGGGCAGGTTTCCGTCGGTCAGAGGCCGTTCCACCGCGGCGACATGGTCATGCATGGATCGAACTGCGACCAGCGGCCAGGCAAGGACGCCACCCAGGACGATGCCCGGAACATGACCTGGCAGCAGTGCTTGGGCTGCAGCAAAGGGCAGGAAGGCGGCGGCCACGCAGAGGATAAGAGCCGCTGCCCCCGTGAGCCTGCGCGGGAAATCCGCCCGGTTCAGCCGTGCCTCCAGGAGGGCGACGAGGTGCCCCGCCCATGTCACCGGATGCCCGACCCGCGCATAAAGCCAGTGCGGCCAGCCGATCAGCCAGTCGATGGCAAGCGCCACCAGCATCATCGCGGGGAATTCAGCGATCATCGCTTGCGAACTGCAGGACGCCCGTGATCCCTGCAGCCTCCAGCGCAGGGGCTGCGTCAGGCGGAACCCCACCTTTGGGGAAGATCAGGCCGCGGGCCGAGCCGGTATGGGCGAGGACGAAGCCGAGTGCCCCAAGACTTCCGGAAAGCTCTTCCGTTGGATCATCTGCCGGTCCCCTCGTCCGCAGGCACCGCCGGGCGCTTTCAGATGCAAGCTCGGCGAAGGCCTGCAACTTTCCGGCTTTCTGCCAGCCCGCGACAATATCCGAAACCTCCGGGAAAACCATGTCGGCGGGATCGGTGGAACGAGGCGCTCCGAAATAGCCTCCCACGATCTCATGGGCAGGAATCTCGGGCATCCCTTGTAGGATGCGGCCCTCTCGAGAGGCCCAGAGCAGGCGCTCGGGATGGGCGAAAGCCAAGGGGTCTGAAGCCCCCTCTTCGGCCACGCAGGCCGCCATAAGGCGCCCGGTCGGCCCCTGCCAGCCATGAAGCCGCGCCGTCGCGATCAGCTTGGCGGTGGATATGCCCGTGCCGGCGCCGGGTGGCGACAGGGGCGAGATGACGACCTCTCCCCGATCCGCAAGGCCCAAGGCCCGCAGGAAGCCGGCAAGTGGATTGGCCGCTTCCCTGATCCTGCAGCGGAGTTGCGCGTGCAGCCCGGTCTTCGAGCAGGGAATTGTGATCAGGCCGAGCGGGCCGTCCGGCCCCAGCCTGCCTTGCAGATATTCCCCGAAATGTCCCCGAACCCTGACGGTGATCATGGTTGCCAGTTGACCTCAGCGACCGACCAGTGGCCGTGCCGACCGACGTGGAAACGGGTCAGCGACAGGGGCGCCACCTGGAACGACAAGGCGCCGCCGACCGAGCCCGTGGCAAGGGACAGCGCTGCCCGGACGGTGCCCGCGTGGGCGATCACGACCTGTGCACCCCCTCTGCGCGCAAGATCCAGAAGGGCGGGGTTTGTGCGGGCACAAAGATCCCTGAAGCTCTCGCCACCGGGAGGGCAGTGGCCGGCAAGGGCCTCCGGGGCCAGGGAGCCCAGGTCGGGAACGGCGCCATGCTCCAGCCCCTCCCATTCTCCGAAGTCCTGCTCCCACAGCCTTTCGTCAGTCCTCGCGGCAAATCCGGGAACCAGTGCCTCGGCGGTCATCAGGCAGCGCCGCGCCGGAGAACTGGTCAGCATCGCGCCTGGTGGAAGACGAGCCGCAACTGCCGCAAGGGCCGCCTGGTTCGACAGATCCGCCGACAGGTCGAGGCGGCCGGCAAGCCGGCCGCTCTCTGCCACCGGAGCGTGACGGATCAGGAAGATCTCGGCATGGAGAAGGTCAGACATTGCCTGCGGCTCCTTCAGTCAGCTTCATCGCCACGGTCAAGCATAGGCCCCGAGCGCCAGCAGCAGCGCGATCTCGGAGGCCTGCTGACCCGCGCCCAGCACGTCGCCGGTCTGTCCGCCGATCTTCCGGCGGGCGACTAGCGCCAGCACGGCCACTGCCAGCGCCGCCGCGACCAGCGCGGCCCCGCCCTGCGGCAGAAGCAGCAGGGGCAGCACCCCGATCAGCGCCGCCACGAGGACGCTGGCCGTCCCGACGGCCCGTCCCTGCGCCCCCAGCCCCTCGACACGCGCGGGCGGCAGTCCTGCCATCAGCGCGACGGGGGCCACACGGCTGGCCACGGCCACGGCGATGACGGCGGCCAGGGCCTGCGCCTCGGCAATGGCGGCCAGCCCCAGCCAGCGCAGGCCCAGCGTCAGGATCAGCCCGACCGTGCCATAGCTGCCGATCCGGCTGTCGCGCATGATCTCAAGCCGCCGCTCGCGCGAAGCGCCGCCCCAGAAGCCGTCGCAGATGTCGGCAAGCCCGTCCTCGTGCAGGGCGCCCGTCGCCATGACCTGCGCGCCAAGCGCAAGCCCGCCCGCGACCGGCGCCGACAGGCCAAGCGCCAGCGCCGCCGCCATCACCGCGCACGCGATCAGGCCGACCAGCAGCCCGGCCAGCGGAAAGGCCCAAGCCGCCGCGCCCAAGGGCGGGACGGGATCGCGCAGGCGCCCGAAAGGCACCCGCGTCAGAAGGATGACGGCCAGCTGCGCCTCGGCCAGTCGCTGCCTCATGCCCCGCCGATCCCGGCATCGGCGAATGTCGCCATGCCGTTGTGGCAGGCCAGCGCTGAACGCACGATCCCCAGCGCCAGCGCCGCCCCCGAGCCTTCCCCCAGCCGCATGTCGAAGTCGAGGATGGCGGTCCTGCCCATGGCCGCAAGCAGCTTGCGGTGACCCGGTTCAAGCGACAGGTGGCCGACGAGGCAATGGTCGAGCAGGCGCGGGTCCGCCACGAACAGGGGCGCCACGGCCGCGGTGCAGATGAAGCCGTCAAGGATCACCGGGATGCGCGCCGCCCGCGCTGCAAGGACCGCGCCGCAGATCGCCGCCTGCTCGCGCCCGCCAAGGGCGGCAAGGGTTTCCAGCGGCGCGCAGCCCATATGCCGCTCAAGCCCACGCGTGATCGCGTCGATCTTGCGCCGCAGGCCTGCGTCATCCGAGCCGGTGCCCCGTCCCACCCAGTCCGCAACCTCGCCCCCGAACAGCGCGGCGCAGAGCGCGGCCGAGATGGTCGAGTTGCCGATGCCCATCTCGCCGAGCGTCAGGATGTCGGCCTGCGGGTCGATGGCTGCGGCGCCCCGGTTCATGGCCTCCAGCACCTCGGCCCCGCTCATCGCCGGCGCGGTCGTAAAATCGGCGGTCGGGCGGTCAAGGTCCAGCGCGATCACCGACAGCTCGGCGCCGTTCACGCGGCACAGCTGGTTGATCGCGGCGCTCCCTGCCTGGAAGTTCGCCACCATCTGCGCCGTGACCTCCTGCGGGAAGGGGTTCACCCCTTGCGCGCAGATCCCGTGGTTGCCCGCAAATACCAGCGCCTGCGCGCGGTCGGCCCGGGGCCGCTCGGTCCCCCGCCAGGCGGCCATGAAGAGTGCGATCTCCTCGAGCCGGCCGAGCGAGCCCGGCGGCTTCGTCAGGCTGTCCTGACGGCGCGCGGCGGCGGCGCGGGCGACCTCATCGGCGACGGGCAGGGTATCGGCCAAGGCGGCGACCCGGGACAGGGATTCAAAGCGCATCATTTCACTTTCACGGGAAGGCCGCAGACGGCCAGGATGACCTCATCCGCCGCTTGCGCGACCTGCTGGTTCAGCAGGCCCGCCGCATCGCGGAAGAGCCGGGCAAGCCGGTTCTCGGGCACGATCCCGGCGCCGACCTCGTTCGTCACCAGCACCACTGGCGAGGCCTGCGCGCCGAGCGTTTCGACCAGCCGCGCGGCCTCGGCCTGCCAGTCGCGTTCGGACAGGATCAGGTTCGACAGCCACAGCGTCAGGCAATCCACCAGCCGCGGCGATCCGTCGGTAAGCGCCAGCGCCCCGCAGAGATCTAGCGGCTCGGCATGGGTCCGCCATTCGTCCCCCCGCCGGGCACGGTGCGCCGCGATCCGCTCCTCCATCTCGGCGTCGAAGGCTTGCGCGGTCGCGACATAGACGGCAGGGCTGCCGAGCGAGAGCGTGCGGCCTTCCGCGATCGCGCTTTTCCCCGATCGGGCCCCGCCTGTCACAAGGATGATCGAACCCATGGAGCCTCCGTGTCCTTGAACGGCCAGGCCGTGAACCGCACGTCCGGCAGTCCTCTGCGAGACGGCGTGCAAACGCCGCCATGTCGCTTGGGCTGAGGGTCCGCAGCATATGGCGCCTGCCATGCCAGAAGCCGCCAAGCTGCATGGGCGCCTGCCCGACCGGCGCGATGCGACGAGAACCTCATGGTTCCCTCCTCGGTGGCCATCGTAGGCCGCATGACAATATGCCTGTGGGGAATTGCGCCCCGCAGACGGTTCCAATCGTCACCGCTGCGGAACAGCCGCTCCTCGGACGCACCCCGCGCCGTGGATGGGTGATCGTCGGGGCAGGTCTCCTGACTTGCGGGTCATCACTTCGGCCAGCCTTCCCATACCCAAGGGCACAGTGGCGCATTGACCGTCGCTCGCCGCTTACAGTTGCGGGGGCAGTCCGAGATTTGCCTGAAGGCGCACCCGGTTCCCATATTAAGCCGCTCTCGCGGCACCTCGACGCTCGGGTTCTGCGACGGGGCCGCGCCGGCTGTCAAGGCTGGTCGGGGCTCAGCCCGTGCGGGGGCACCGCCCTCCTGCCTTGCGAAAGGCGCAGCTTCCCCTTTAGGCGGTGCCGCAAGCTCTCGGAGGCACTGCCATGGAACTGACACTCGTCGGCATCGCGACCGGCAACCCGGATCACCTGACCCTGCAGGCGGTCGAGGCGATCCGGGCGGCGGACATCCTGCTGATCCCCGACAAGGGCGAGGACCGGCAGGAACTTGCAGACCTGCGCCGCAGGATTGCCGCCGGCTGTGTCGAAGATGACAAAGCCCGGCTTGTGTCCTTTCCCATGCCCGAGCGCGACCCGACGGTGTCCGATTACAAGGTGCGGGTGAGGCGGTGGCACGATGCCATCGCGCAAGCTTGGCTTGATGCGCTCGCGCCCTATCCCGAGGCGCGAAAGGTCGCGCTGCTCGTCTGGGGCGACCCTGCCCTGTTCGACAGCACGCTGCGGATCGCCGAGCGCATCCGGAAGGTCCGCCCGCTGGACCTGAAGGTGGTGCCCGGCCTGATGTCGCTGCAGGTGCTCACGGCAGCCCATGCAATCCCGCTCAACCGTCTGGCTGAGCCGTTCCTTGTCACCACGGGGCGCCACCTGCGAGAGCATGGCTGGCCCAAGGGCATCGACACGTTGGTGGTGATGCTCGACGGCGAATGTTCTTTCACCACGCTCGACCCGGCAGGGATCTCGATCTGGTGGGGTGGCTATGTGGGGATGAAGGGCCAGATCCTCGACCAAGGGTCGCTGGCCGAGGCAGGCCCGCGTATCGTCAAGGCCCGCGCAGAGGCACGGGCGCAGCGGGGCTGGATCATGGACATCTACCTGCTGCGGCGCGAGGTGCCCTCGGCGAGCGCCCCGTAAAGGATCAGCGTCGGGGCAGCCGCGCGCGCATTCATGCGGCACATCTCGACAAGCTCGCTGATCGTGCCCCTGTGCAGCGCTTCGGCGGGCGTAGACACCCCGGACGCGAGGATCGCCGGCGTGTCCGCCGGCAGCCCATGCGCGATCAGTTTGCCGGCGATGTCGGGAAAGGTCGCCCGCGCCATGTAGACAGCCGTCACTGCCTGAGGGTCCGCCAGCGCGGCCCAGTTCAGGTCGCCCGGGAGTGCCCCGGTGACATCATGTCCGGTCACGAACTGCACCCGTCGCGCGGTCAAGCGGCGCGTCAGGGGGAGGCCCGCTGCAGCCGCAGCCGCAGCCGCAGCCGGGCGGTCACACCCGGAATGACCTCGTAGCCGATCCCGGCCGCGTCACGGGCGGCGATCTCCTCCTCCAGGCGGCCGAACATGCCCGCATCACCGGATTTCAGCCGCACCACCCTGGCACCGGTCCTTGCCTGATCCACCAGCAGCCTGTTGATTTCGTCCTGCGGCACCGAGGCGCGGCCCGCGCGCTTGCCTACGGAAATCAGTTCTGCGCCGCTTGAGGCGAGCTCGAGGATCGGCCCCGAGGAAAGGTCGTCGTAAAGAATGACTCCGGCCGCCTGCAGGCGCTTCCTGGCCCGGACCGTCAGCAGTTCCGGGTCACCGGGACCGGAGGACACGAAGCTGACAAGGCCTGCATCCATTATGGCGCCTCCGCGATCATGTGGAAGAAGGTGCCGGTGACATTGCCCCGCCGCGATCCGGTTTCCGGAACAGGATTGCCATCTGCATCGAGAACCTCGGCCAAGGGCGCGTCGGGCTGCGAGAGGATGGTGGAATAGTGGAACTCGTGTCCCAGCAGGCTCTGGCCGCGATCATGGCCCGGCAAAGGTGAAAGCAGCCGCGCGCGCCGGTATCCCAGATGCATCCGGCGGTTTGCATAGCTCGTTTCCAGCCCAAGAAGCCCGGCCATTCGGTGGCTCTCCCCATCCGCATCCGTCAGGCTTTCCCCCAACACCATGTATCCTCCGCATTCACCGTGAACCGGCTTGTTCTCGGCAAACCGTCTCAAGCCCCCAAGGAAGTTCTGCGCCCCGGCCAGACGGCCTGCGTGAAGTTCCGGATAACCGCCGGGAAGCCAGCAGCAATCGGCCTCGGCCGGGCGCTCATCGGCCAACGGGGAGAAAGGCAGGATCTCCGCTCCGGCTGCCCGCCAACCGGCGAGAAGATGCGGATAGGTGAACGAGAAGGCAGCGTCTCGCGCCAAGGCGATCCGCTGTGCCGGCGGGCGGCAGCGCCGGGACGCGCCCAGGGACATGCCGCCGGACGCCAGCCCCCGCAAGGCGACGAGATCGATATGCGCACGCAGGAAAGCAGCATAGGAGGCGATGGTCGCCTGAAGGTCAGTATGTTCAACGGCCTGCACGAGGCCTAGGTGCCGCTCGGGCAAAGTCAGGTCGCCGCGCCTCGGCAAGGCGCCGAAGACGGGGATGCCTGCGTCGTCCAGCGCAAGCCGGCACAGCCGCTCATGGCGCGGCGAGGCCACGCGGTTCAGGATGACCCCTGCGACACGCACATCCCGGCGGAAGTGCTTCAGCCCTGCAGCCAACGCCGCCACCGTCTGCGCATGGCCCGAGACATCCATCACCACCACAACCGGCCAGCCCGTGATCGCCGCGATATCGGCGCTGGAGCCGTTGCCGGAGGCGCCTGCCTTTGCCACTCCGTCGAACAGCCCCATCGAGCCCTCGGCCATTGCCATCTGGCCTGGAAGGCCAAGCTGGTCGGCCAGCACCCCGGCCTCCATCGCCCAGCTGTCGAGATTGCGTGAATCCTCGCCGCAGGCCGCTCGGTGGAAGGCGGGATCGATGTAGTCCGGCCCGCATTTGTAGGGCCGGACCTTCACGCCGTCCTCGGCGAGGCAGCGCAGCAGGCCCAGCATCACCGTTGTCTTTCCCGCACCCGAGCGGGGGGCCGAGACGATAAGGCCAGGGATCGTGGCGCGGCTCATCCCTTCACCGCATCGGCACGGCCAGCGCGGAAGCGGCGGTCATAATCGGCCGCGTAAAGCCGGCTTTCATCGAAATCCTCGGCCGCCAGCGCCCGGCCGACGAGGATCAGGGCCGTCCGCTCCATCGTCTCGCCCACGTTGGCGGCGATAGAGGCAAGCGTTCCCCGCACGATGCGCTGGTCGGGCCAGCTTGCCCGCCAGACCACGGCCACGGGGCAGTCCGTGCCGTAATGCTGTCCGAGTTCGGCCGCGACCTCTTCCAGCCGGTGAATGGAAAGATGGATCGCCAGCGTCGCCCCGGTCGCGGCGAAAGCGGCCAGCGCCTCGCCCTCGGGCATGGGCGAGGCGCGGCCGGAGGTGCGGGTCAGGACGACGCTTTGCGCGACGCCCGGCAATGTCAGTTCCGCGCCAAGGGCGGCGGCGCTTGCCGCAAAGGCTGGCACCCCCGGCGTGACGTCATAAGGGATGTCCAAGTCCCTCAAGCGGCGGAGCTGCTCGCCCATTGCCGACCAGACGGACAGGTCCCCGGAATGCAGCCGGGCCACGTCCAACCCTTGGGCGTGGGCAGTTGCGATCTCGGCGATGATGTCGTCGAGACTCATCGGCGCGGTGTTGATGATCCGTGCCCCTGCGGGACAGTGCTGCAGAACGGCCTCTGGCACCAGGGAGCCGGCATAAAGGCAGAGGGGCGAGGCGGCGATCAGGTCCCGTCCCCGCAAGGTCAGAAGATCGGGCGCGCCGGGACCGGCGCCGATGAAATGAACGGTCATGGATAGGGGCTTTCGTCGGATTGGGCCAAGGCGGCGGTGGCGCGGCCATCGGCCGAGACCACGCGAGGCAGGATCATCCGGGCTGCCGGTCCCGCCGCGACGAGGGCGCAGGCCTCGGCAATGCTGCCGGTGCCGTAACGGGCCAGGATACGAAGGCTGCGGGTTGGCGTGCGCACGCCGTTCAGGGCGGCCTCGGGCAGCGGGATGATCCTGCGGCCCTGCTGTCGCAGGTCCAGAACGGCGGGATGGCCTTCCCGAAACGCCGGCACGGCAAGCGGCAGGTCGGGGGTGGCCTGCAGGCGCTGGAGCAGTTCCTTCAGGCTCTCCGGGGTGGCCGCCGCGCGAAGGCCGAGGCCGACGACCTTCATCGCGTGACGCTCCATTGCACAACGGGATAGCTGGCCTTCCAGCCGCGCCTGCCGCCCAGGGGCGCGGCTTGCGACAGCTCGATCCGCAGAAGCGTTCCGCCCAGCCTCGCCTGCGCGCCGGCAAGCAGGCTCTCGGTTTCCAGCGTGACACCATGCGCGACGATGCGGCTTGCTTGAGAAAGGCTCGCCCACAATGCGTCGAGCAGCGCTGCGTCCAGCCCGCCTCCGATGAAGACGGCATCAGGCGCGGGCAATTCGGGCAGCAGTTCGAGCGCACTGCCCTCCCGTATGTCGAACTGGGGCACGCCGAGGGAATGGGCATTGGCCCGGGCACGCGCAGCCCGCCCCGGGCTGCGCTCGACGCCCACGGCGCGATTGCGGGGGTGCGACAGGAGCCACTCGATCCCGACCGAGCCGCTGCCCGCGCCAAGGTCCCACAGCAACTCGCCCGCGCGCGGCGCAAGGGCAGAAAGGGCCAGCGCGCGGATCGGGCGCTTCGTGATCTGGCCGTCGCGGTCGAAGAGATCGTCGGCAAGACCGGAAACCTGCGGCAAGCCCTTGCCGCCCCGGACCTCGATGGCGCAGGAGACGAGGTTCTCGAAGACCGGCAAGTTGTCCTTGGCGGCATGGCGGCGGATGCGTTCTTTCGGGCCGCCCAGATGCTCCATCACGTGCAGCACCGAAGGCCCGAAACCCAGGGAGGTCAGATAGCTCGCCAGTGCGGAAGGTGCCGTGCCATCGCGCAGGGTCACGATCAGCCTCGCGCCTCCGGTCAGATGGCGGCGCAGTTGCTCCAGCGGTGCGGCATGGAGGCCCAGGCATGTCACCTCCTCCAGCCGCCAGCCAAGCCGCGCGGCAACGAGGGACGGAACCGAGACACCGGGATAGGCGCGCCATTCCCCGGCGGGCAGTTCCTGCGCGAGGCTGCCGCCCGCGCCGTGCCAGAAGGGATCGCCCGAGACCAGCGCGGCGACCGGCCTGCCGCGCAAAGCCAGCAGGGGCGACAGGGAAAAGGGAACCGGCCATGGGGTTATGCCGGGATGGTCCACCATGGCGAGATGGCGCGGGCTGCCGAAGATGACCTCGGCCCGTTCCAGCGCTTCGCGGCTTGCCTCGGTCAGATCCTTCAGGCCATTTTCCCCGATGCCGATGATCGACAGCCATTCAGACATGCGAACCACCCTCATCCTGGGCGGCACCACCGAAGCGGGCTGGCTGGCACAAGCCGTCGCCGAGGCGGGGTGGCCGGCGCTTCTGTCCTATGCGGGACGCGTGGCCAACCCCCGCGCTCAGCCGGTTCCCGTGCATATCGGCGGGTTCGGAGGACCCGAGGGGCTTGCGGCTTTCCTGCAGAGCAACGGCATCGGGCAAGTCATCGACGCGACCCATCCCTTTGCGGCCCGGATCAGCCGCAATGCCTTGCAGGCCTGCGCCTTGGCCGAGGTGCCGCTTTGTGCTTTCGAGCGGGCGGCGTGGACGGCAGCACCGCAGGACAACTGGACCCATGTTCCCGACATCGCGGGTGCCGCGGCGGCGCTGGACGGTCCCGGCAAGCGGGTGTTCCTGGCGATCGGCCGTCAGCATCTCGCCGACTTCGCGCATCTCGCGCAGCACCGCTTCCTGACCCGGCTGGTCGATGCGCCTGCTCGGGACTTTCCGTTGCCGAACGCCGAGATCGTCGTCGCACGTGGCCCCTTCCGGCTGGAGGATGATATTGACCTGATGCGCGCGCATGGGACGGAACTGCTGGTCGCCAAGAACGCGGGCGGAGCCGGGGCCGAGGCGAAGATCGTCGCGTCCCGGTCGCTTGGTATTCCTGTCATCATGATCGACCGCCCCGGACTGCCCGAGCGGCCGGTGCGCCGGACCGTTGCCGAGGTCATGGACTGGCTTCATGCCCGCCTCGGCGTGTAGACAAAGCGTCCGACCTGCCGCGTTGCCGCCGAGCCGACAATGACAAGGGTGCGCATGTCGGCCATCTCGGGACGCGCATCCCGCAGCGGCACCACGTGGATGTCCTGCTTGGGGGTCGAGACGGCACGGGCGAAGATGATCAGGCGTTCGGGCTCGGCACGGGCTTGCAGCAGGTCCAGCACGGAGGCGAACTGGTGCGGGCGCGCTTTCGACCGCGGATTGTAGAAGGCCATCGCAAAGTCCGCCTCCAGCGCGAGGCTGATCCGCTTCAGCACCAGATCGAAGGGCTTGAGATTGTCCGAAAGGTTGATCGCGCAGAAATCGTGTCCCATGGGGGCACCTGCTGCGGCCGCCGCCGCCAGCATGGCGGTGATGCCCGGCAGGACCCGGATATCCAGCTCGCGCCACTCAGACGGGCCAGAGTCTATCGCCTCGAACACGGCCGAGGCCATGGCGAAGACACCCGGATCGCCCGAGGACACGACAACCACGCGCCCTCCCCGGGTCGCAAGCTCCAGCGCATGCCTCGCGCGATCAAGCTCGACCCGGTTGTCGGACGAGTGCAGTCGCAGGCCGTCGCGCGGAGCGATGCGGGCGACATAGGGGATGTAGCCGATGACGTCCGTGGCCTGATCCAGCGCAGCCGCGACTTCGGGCGTGATCATGGCCTCGGCGCCGGGACCAAGCCCCGCGATGACAAGCGATCCCATCATGGTCTGCGCCCCTGTCCGTGCACCAGCACGATCGAGAAATAGGGCACCGGCCCCTCAACCTCGGACAACATCTGAACCCGCTCTTCGGCCATGGTGCCGTGCTCGATCAGCCAAGCCTGATCCGCCCTGCCCGCGCTTTCCAACGCGGCGCGCAGGCGCGGCAGGTTGCGGCCGATCTTCATGACGACCAGCGCATCGGTGTCGCGGATACGTCGCGCCAGATCCTCTTGGGGGAGCGTGGCCGGCAGAACCGTCAGTATGTCGTCGCCCCAAGTGATCGGCAGGCCCGTCGCCGTCCAGCAGCCGGCCATGCCAGGAATGCCCGGCACCACCTCGACCCGCTCGCGCGGCAGCCGGGCATAAAGATGCATGAACGAGCCGTAGAAGAAGGGATCACCCTCGCAGAGGACGACGACGTCCTCCTCCTCTGACCGCCGCAGAAGCTTGGTGGTCCACTTCTCGTAGAAACCCGCAAGCGCGGCGTTGTAACGTGGGTCGGACACGGGGATCTCGGTGGTCACCGGGTATTCCATTGGTATCTCGGTGGCATCGGGGTGCAGAAGACCCTCGACGAGCCTGCGGGCCACCCCCTTCGCACCGGCCTTGCGGAAGAAGGCCACGAGCCGGGCATTCGTCAGATAGCGATGGGCCCTGACGCTCATCAACTCGGGATCGCCGGGACCAAGGCCGAGGCAGATGATCTTGCCGGGCACCGCCTACTCCTTCGCCGAGGCAAGCGCGTTCACCGCCGCCACCGTGATTGCCGAGCCGCCCAGCCGGCCCTCGACCACGCACCAGGGCGCAGGGTCGTCCTCCATCAGGGCGGCCTTGGACTCCGCCGCGCCGATAAAGCCCACGGGGCAGCCGATTATGGCGGCCGGGCGGGGGAAACCCGGTTCGGCCAGCCGGTTGAGCAGGTGGAACAGCGCAGTCGGCGCATTGCCGATGGCCACCACGGCGCCTTCCAGATGCGGCCGCCACAGCTCGATCGCCGCTGCCGAGCGTGTGTTGCCCATCTCTGCCGCAAGGGCGGGCACGCGCGGGTCCTGCAGGGTGCAGATGACCTCGTTGCCGGCGGGGAGGCGGGCGCGGGTGATCCCTTCGGACACCATGCGGGCGTCGCAGAGGATCGGCGCGCCGTCCTGCAGCGCCTGACGGGCGACGGTCGCAAAATGGGGCGAGAATTGGATAAACGCGGCCAGTTCGACCATGCCCGCGGCATGGATCATGCGAACCGCGACCACCTCCTCCTCGGGCGAGAAGCGGGACAAGTCGGCCTCGGTCCGGATGGTGGCGAAGGATGCGCGGTAGATGGCCGCGCCATCGGTTTCATAGCTATGAGCCAAGATGGCCTCTTATCACGTCGGGAAGATTTTCGGTGGTCAGCCGGCGGAGCAAGGGCTCGCCCCCGGCCGGACCGTCGGGGATCAGGTCGAAGCACCCGTCGCGCCCGGTCAGCGTGACAGATGCCGCGGCGGGATGGGCACAGCCCTTGGCGCAGCCGGAGACATGCAGGTGCCGCCCGGCCGGAACATGGGGGGCCAGTTGTCGTGCCAGTCCGCGGGTCTCCACGCTGGCCGAGGCACAACCCGGCGCGCCGGTGCAGGCGCTGACGCGCAGCAGCGGGTCGTCGGGATCGGTCCGCCACAGTTCGCTGTGAACAGTGCCTTCGGGCAGAACCGCCCGCCACGGGGTCAGGCGCAGAGCCTGTCCGGCGAGTTCGGACAGCGCCTCGGACGTCGCCGCCCCGAAGGGCGCAAACAGGAACGGGCCGGATCGGAGGATCTCTTCCAGCGGTGCCTGCGTGTCGGGCGTCGCATCGGCATGCAGCGGCGGATCGCTTCCTGCTGCGACGGCCTGCGCCATCCGGCGGTGCCCGGTTCCTGAGAACCAGTCCAGCACTTCGAGAGCGCGGGCGATGACAGTCTCGCGGCCCACCCGTTCGCCCAGAGCCATCCCGTCAATGCGCAGCAGCAGGTCGCCCCCTGCACGTTCGATCCGGATATCCGCCGAGGCGGCCTGCAGCGCGGGACGTTCCCCGGTGTCGATCGCAAAGCCGAATTTTGGCGGCAGTTCCGGCGCCTTCCGCAAGGCCGCCTCGAGTTCGCGCGTGATTGCTTGCGTGCCGTCGCCGACCTTCCAGAATGGCGTCACCATGATGTTGCGCCGGGCCTCAAGGCGCGGATCTGCGTCCAGCAGCTCCAGCTCCCCGAGCCGATGCTGCACTTCGGACAGGGCATCCTCCCTTACGCCCCTCAGTTGCAGCGTCGCGCGGGAACCGAGATCGATCTGGCCGTTCCCGAAGATCTCGGAAATGCCAGCCAGTCCGGCCACCTGACCCGGATCGAAGCGCGAGCCGTGCGGGCGGATGCGCAGCAGCAACCCGTCCCCTGCGGGCATCGGGCGCAGGGCGCCGGGGCACCAGCCCTTGCGGGTCATGTCGAAAGCTCTGCGGGAGAGTTGCGGAGTTGTCCGGGCCCGATCCCGAACTCGGCGAAGATCGTCTCCATCGCGGCCAGAGCGCCCGGATTGGCCTCGGCAAGGAAGGCTCGCACTTGGGGCGAGCCCAAGGTCGCGTCCTGGTAAAGCGCGAAGAGATGCGCGGGTGTGGCCTGCGCCATGCGGGCAAAGGCGGCCATGTGTTCAAGGGTGGCGGCGATCTCGGCGGCGCCCCGGAAGCCATGACGCATCATCCCGCGCAGCCACCGCGGGTTCGCTGCGCGGGCACGGACGACGCGGGCGATCTCCTCGGACAGCAGCCTTGCGCGGGGCGTCTCGGGGCGGGTCGCGTCCAGATGGTAAAGGGCGGTCGGCTCCAGCCCCAGTGCGGTGCGGGCAGCGGCGAAGCCCGCCTCATGCGCCGCGTAATCCATTGCCAGCAGCAGGTCGGTTTCCGGCAGATCCTGCGACAGGACGAAGCCGTCCGCCGCCCGGATCCGCGCCTCGAGCCCCGCGGGATCGGGCTTGCCGTCGGGACCGAAGGCCGAGTTCTGCAACCACGCGCTTCCCGCAATTCCCGCCGCCATGTCCTCGGTGATGCCGGTGCCATAGCGGCCCGGGGCCGGGCCGAAGACGTGGGAGCCGGGGACCGAGGCCACATAGGGGTTCATGTCGGCGGCCTCGTCGCGGGCCGCGAGTGCCGTGCAGCCTTGATTGAACAGGGTGACAAGTTCCGGGAAGGTGTCGCGGAAAAGCCCCGAGACGCGCAGCGTCACCTCGATCCGGGGCCGGTCCATCAGCGGCGGCGGCGTGACCTCGAAGCCGGTGACGCGCTCGGAGGCGGGATCCCAGATCGGGGCAAGCCCCGTGAGATGCAGCGCCATGGCGAAATCCTCTCCCGCCGTGCGCATGGTGGCCGAGCCCCACAGGTTGACGATCAAGCTCTGCGGATAGTCGCCGTGATCCTGAAGATGACGACGGACGAGTTCCTCGGCCAGACGGACGCCCTGCGCCCATGCGGCGCGCGAAGGCACCCCGCGCGGATCGACGCCATAAAGATTGCGCCCGGTCGGCAGCACGTCCAGCCGCCCCCGGTAGGGCGAGCCGGAAGGACCGGCCGCAATGTGCCGACCGGAAAGGGCTGCGTGGATTGCCGCACGTTCGGATGCGAGTGATGCCGGGTCCCCCTGCCCCCTGCCTCCCTCGTCCGGGGTGCCTTCTCCCCAGACATGCAGGCCATCCCCGAACTGGCTTTCCTTCAGGTCGCAGACGAAGCGGTCGATGGCGGTGATCGCCTCGGCGGCCGAGGCATCCGCGGCAAGGCCAAGATCAGTTTCAAGCCCTTGCCGCTCTGCCTCGTCGCGGATCAGCGCGATCAGGCGCAGGCGGCGGGGGGGGTCCAGACCGTCCGCCGTCGAATATTCATCGAGTAGGCTTTCCAGCCGCAAGACCCTCTCGGGCGTTCCCGAAGCGACCAGCGGCGGCGGAAGATGGCCGAGCGTCAGCGCACCTAACCTGCGCCGAGCCTGCGCCGCCTCGCCCGGGTCGTTGACGATGAAAGGGTAAAGCACCGGCAGCCCGCCGGTCAGCGCATCCGGCCAGCAGTCCTGCGACAAAGCCGCAGCCTTTCCCGGCAGCCATTCTAGCGTGCCATGCGCGCCGACATGGATGATCGCATCGATCTTGGCCCCGTGCCTGAGCCAGAGATAGAAAGCTGAGTATTCGTGGCCCGGCACATGCGAGACGTCATGGTAATCGTCCTCGCGGCTTTCCGTCCTGCCCCGCTCGGGTTGCAGAGCGAGCAGGATGTTGCCCGCCCAGAAAGCCCGGAACTCCGGCTCGGCAGCCGCCTCGCCATGAGCCGCCTCGAGATCCCGGCGCAGGCTTTCGGGCAGGCGTGACAGTGCCGCCTGGTAGGAAGCCAAGGACCAGTCCAGCCGCGTACCCTTCAGGTCGCGCAGCACGGTCTCGGATGTCAGGTCCTGTCCAAGCTGCCGAGCAATGGCGGCGGCCGAGGCCAGCGCATCAAGCCCGACAGCATGAGCAAGCCGCCATTCCTTGCCCGGATAGGTGGACAGGATCAGCGCTATCCGCCGGCCGGAGGGCGGCAGGGTCTGCAACCGTTGCCAGTTCAGCACCCGTGCCACCACGGCGCCGATCCGCTCGCTGTCCGGGCTGTGACGCTGAAGCCGGAACTGCAGTGCGGGATCGGTCTCCACCATCTCCTTGAAGGAAATGATGCCCGCATTGATGCGCCCGTCCAGTTCGGGTAGCGCCACGTGCATGGCCAGATCGGCGGCAGAGAGGCCGCGCTCCGAGCCCTCCCATGCGGCTCGGTCCGAGGTGGCGTGGATCACCTGAAACACCGGCACCCCCGGCACATCGAGGGGCGAGGCATCCTCGGCCCGGCCCGAGAAGGCGGTCGCGTTGACGATGGCCGCAGGGGCGAGCCGGGGCAGCCTGGACCGCAGCCACTCGGTCGCCGTAGCGTCCTTGAGGCTGGGCAGGAACATCCCCACTGCTTGCACACCCTCGGCCTCGAAGGCGTGGATCAGTGCAGCGATCGAGGCGGTGTCGGAGGCGGCCGCCCAGGCGCGGTAGAAGGGGATGAGAACCAAGGGGCGCCCGTCCCCCTTGAGCCCCGTCATCACGCCCGGCTCGGGGTGCCAGAAGCCGTGGTTCGGCAGCACCGTGGCACCGCCGGGCCGGCCTGCGTCCAGCCCTGCCGCCGAGGACAGCAGGACCAGCGCATCCTGCGCCGCAAGCTCTCCCCCGGCCTCGCACAGTTCTGACAACTGCCGCAGGGTGGGAACGGGCAGCGTCGAGGCTGCGTCCAGAACGGGATCGGGGTGGCCGTCAGCCGGAAGGACAGCCAGCGCGATCCCTTTCGCGTGCGCGATGCGGGAAAGCTCGTCCACCCCATAGGGCCAGTAACTCTTGCCGCCGATCAGGCGGACGAGGATGCCTCTGGCTGCCGAGAGGGTCTGTTCGACATAGGTATCGACGGACAAGGGGTGGCGAAGGCGCGAAAGATTGGCCAGCCGCAACGCTGGAAGCCTGTTCCTTCCGCGCTGCCAGCCTGCCGCGAAAGCCCCGAGGTCGCTGTCCGAGAAGGA
This sequence comes from Paracoccus niistensis, assembly GCF_042432925.1. Lineage (NCBI taxonomy): Bacteria > Pseudomonadati > Pseudomonadota > Alphaproteobacteria > Rhodobacterales > Paracoccaceae > Paracoccus > Paracoccus niistensis. Next base: position 23,115 of record NZ_JBHLWE010000046.1, read on the forward strand.
CAGGACCACCAGATCCGCGGGCGACTGCCCCAGATCCTCGGGTCGGGCAGTTTCCTCCAGACCGTGGCTTTCGCGGAACAGGACGTGCATCAGGCCAGCGCGGCCCGGATGGCGTCGGGATCGATGTCGCCCTTCTCGGCGATCACGACGAGGCGGCCCTGCCGGGGCCGATCGCCCCAGGGACGGTCGAACTGATGGCGCACCCGCGCGCCGACCGCTTGAACCAGAAGCCGCAGCGGCTTGTCCTGAATCGCGACATGTCCCTTGACGCGCAGGATCTTCTGCGCCTCGGCGAGACCGGCGACCTTTTGGGCCAGCGCCTCGGGGGCGGCCTGCTCGGGCAGGTCGATCACCACCGTGTCGAAGTCGTCGTGGTCATGTTCCTCCTCGCCGTCGTGATGCGAGGGGCGCGCGGCCAGATCGTCCTCGGCCGCCGCGTTGATCCCCAGCACGACGCGCGGGTCGATCACGCCCTCGGTCAGCGCGATCATCGGCAGCGGACGCGGGGCCTCGGCCGCGATGATCTCGCGGGCGGCCGCCAAGCCGCCCTCTCCCGCCAAGTCGGCCTTGGACAGCAGCACGATGTCGGCGCAGGCGATCTGGTCCTCGAACACCTCGGACAGCGGTGTCTCGTGATCGACCTCGCTGGCGTTCCCAGGGTGCGCCGGGTCGGGCGCAAAGCGGCCCGCGGCGACCGCCTCGGCATCGGCCACGGTGACGACGCCGTCGATGGTGATGCGCGAGCGCAGGTCCGGCCAGTCGAAGGCCTTGAGCAGCGGCTTCGGCAGCGCGAGGCCCGAGGTCTCGATCACGATGTGATCGGGCTTGGGATCGAGAGCGAGGAGCCGCTCGATGGAAGGGATGAACTCGTCGGCCACGGTGCAGCAGATGCAGCCGTTGGTCAGCTCGACGATGTTCGCCTCGGGGCAGTTCGCATCGGCGCAGGCGCGGATCAGGTCGCCATCGACGCCCACATCGCCGAACTCGTTGACGAGGACTGCCAGCCGCCGCCCCTGCGGGTTCTGCAGCAGGTGGCGGATCAGCGTGGTCTTGCCCGCGCCCAGAAAGCCGGTGACGACGGTGACGGGGGTTTTTTCCAGTGACATCTCAGACCTCGATCGGGGGAATGCGGGCGATGGTGTTCTTGCGGATGACTTCGGGGCGCGCGCGCCAGGGGACGAGGCCGTCGGCCGTCGCGGCATAGGCGCCGGCCATGTCGACCAGATCGTCGAGGTGGCGGTCGGGGTCGAGGCCGCCCTGCACATAGGTCCAGCGCCCGGCGCCGAGGAAGACAACCACGCAGGAGCGGTCGCAGGCCGAGAAACATTCCTGCCGGTCATGGGGAACGCCGCGCGCGGCCAGGGCCTCGGACAGCCGCGCCCCGTCACGGGATGCCTGCGGATCGGTGCCGGCGCGCCTGCAGGTGATGCAGACCGCCAACGAATTCTGTTTTGACATCTGCCCTCCCGGCACGCCAAAGGACGCGGAAGGCAATGATCTGCGCAGGACATGCGGGGCCGGTGGCCGCCTTCATGGCTTGCACACGGTTCACCCCGACCGCAACACACCGCGGATGCGAGATCTCGCACCGCACGCTGGCAGGTCTCCCGGCTTGCGGATGACGGGGATTTCTCCCCGGCGGTCACCCGACCTTCCCAGACCTTCAGGTCCAGTGGCATCTCGGGTGACCTCTCCGGTCACGGTCGCGGGGGCGGCTGCGCTTCGCTGGAGACCAGCTATCGCATTCCCTCTTAGCTCGCTCTATGCGAGAACCAACGATGCGCGAGGGAAGCCACGAGACGGCCTCGCTTGTCAAGGGAAAGGCAGTGATGGCGGCAGAAGCAGCCCCCGACGAGATCGCGCGTCATGCCGAGAAGAAGGCGCGGATCAAGGCCGCGCGCGACCGGATGATGGCAGAAAAAGCCGGCGAGAAGGGCCTGATCCTCGTGCTGACGGGTCCGGGCAAGGGCAAGTCCTCGTCCGCCTTTGGCATGGTGATGCGGGCGATCTCGCACGGGATGCGGGTGGGCGTGGTCCAGTTCATCAAGGGCGCCATGGCCACCGGCGAGCGGGAGTTCCTGCTGACCCATTTCCCCGATCTCTGCGAGTTCCACACCATGGGCGAGGGCTTCACCTGGGAAACCCAAGACCTCGAACGCGACCGCGCCGCCGCCGTGCGGGCCTGGGCAAAGTCTAGGGAGCTGATCCGGGATGAGCGCAACCGGCTGGTCCTCTTGGACGAGATCAATATTGCCCTGCGCTATGACTATCTCGACATCGCCGAAGTCGTAGACTTCCTCGAAACCGAGAAGCCGCCTATGACCCATGTCCTGCTGACGGGGCGCAACGCCAAGCCCGAACTGATCGGGATCGCCGACCTCGTGACCGAGATGACCGTGGTGAAGCATCCCTTCCGGCAGGGGATCAAGGCACAGGCGGGGATCGAGTTCTGACACGGGCATTGATGCTGCAGGGAACCGGCTCGAACGTCGGAAAGTCGCTGCTGGTGGCGGGGCTCTGCCGGGCGGCGGTCCGGCGCGGGCTGACCGTGCGCCCCTTCAAGCCGCAGAACATGTCGAACAACGCCGCCGTGACGGTGGACGGGGGCGAGATCGGCCGCGCGCAGGCGCTGCAGGCTCTCGCCTGTGGGGTCGAGCCGCATACCGACATGAACCCGGTCCTGCTGAAACCCGAGACCGACATCGGCGCGCAGGTCATCGTGCAGGGGAAGCGGCGCGCGACCCTGAAGGCTCGCGACTATGCCCGGCTCAAGCCCGAGCTGATGGCGCCGGTGCTGGAAAGCTTCGAGCGGCTGAAGGCCCAGGGCGATCTGGTCATCGTCGAAGGCGCGGGCAGCCCGGCCGAGATCAACCTGCGCCACGGCGACATCGCCAACATGGGCTTTGCCGCCGCCGCGGACGTGCCCGTTGTGCTGATCGGCGACATCGACCGCGGTGGCGTGATCGCGCAACTGGTCGGCTCAAGGGTCGTCCTTGACCCTGAGGATGCCGAGCGCATCAAGGGCTTCATCGTCAACCGCTTCCGAGGGGACCCTTCGCTCTTCGACGACGGCTACCGGATGATCGCCGAGCGGACCGGATGGCAGGGCTTCGGCGTGCTTCCGTGGTTCGCCAAGGCCGCGCTGCTGCCGGCCGAGGACGCGCTTGACCTGCAGCCGTTCGGCGACGGCGGGATCAGGATTGCCTGTCTCGCCCTGCCGCGCATCGCCAATTTCGACGACCTCGACCCGCTGAAGATGCACCCGGGCGTCCGGCTTGAGATGGTGCGCCCCGGTCAGCCGATCCCGGGCGATGCGGCGGTGGTGATCATCCCGGGCTCGAAATCCACGCGAGCCGACCTTGCCTTCCTGCGGGCGCAGAGCTGGGATATTGACCTCAAGGCCCATTACCGCCGCGGCGGGCGCATTCTGGGGATATGCGGCGGTTTCCAGATGCTGGGCCGCAGCATCGCGGATCCGCATGGCATCGAGGGCGAGGCCGGTGAAACCGAAGGCCTTGGCTATCTGGATGTCCAGACAGTGCTGGCGCCCGACAAGCGTCTGACCCGCGTTACCGCCGTCCACGCTGCGACCGGCTTAGAGGTCGGGGGTTACGAGATCCACCTGGGCAGAACCGAGGGTATCGATTGCCTGCGCCCCTTCGCCCATATCCACGACAGCCCGGACGGCGCGCGTTCGCGGGACGGGCGGATCGAGGGAACCTATCTGCACGGGCTGTTCACATCGGACCCGGTTCGCAATGCCTGGCTTCAAGGCCTGGGTGTATCAACATGCGTTTTTTCCTATGCCGCAGAGATCGAGGCAGTGCTTGACGAGCTTGCCCTTCACCTCGAGGCGCATCTTGACGTGGCAGAGTTGTTGAGGCTGGCGCAGGCGTAAGCTTCCGAGTCAGCCTTCGCGCTGATCCTTCAACGGACTGGCATGCGAAAGAGGCGTGCAGCGCCCTTCGCGAGGCACAGATCCTGCTTGACGGACGACAGACATATGCGATTCAGCGTGCCTGGGTCACACTGCGCGAGCAGGCGGCAGCCTCCTTCACCGGGCGTGCCATTGCAAGCACGGCTTTGGTGCTTTCGTTCTTCGAGATACTGCCGCACTTTCCGGTCGGCGTGTCCGAGGTCCATCTCATTCTCGGCTCGACACTGTTCCTGATCTTCGGCGTGGCCCCTGCCGCGTTCGGCCTGGCCCTCGGGCTGCTTCTGCAGGGGCTGTTGTTCGCGCCCTTCGACCTGCCCCAATACGGCATGAACGTGACCACCCTGCTGGTGCCGCTCTTCGCACTGGAGGCATTGGCGCGCCGCATCATTCCCTCAGGAATGGCCTATGTGGATCTCGGCTATGGTCAGGTTCTTTCGCTGTCCCTGGCCTATCAGGGCGGCATCGTCGCCTGGGTGGCATTCTGGGCGCTTTACGGTCAGGGCGTGACCGCATCCAACCTGGCAGCCATCAGCACCTTTGGCGGGGCCTACCTTCTTGTGGTCCTGATCGAGCCAATGGTCGATCTTCTGGTGCTTGCCAGTGCCAAGGGGATCCGGGGCCTCAAGGGATCAGGATGGGTCACCCCCCGTCTGCATTCGGCTGCCTGAAGCCTGTCCAGGCGGATCGTCTTGCCAGAAACGTTGGCGGGCAAGCAAGAACACGTGCTGGAAGCCCTGCCTGACGGCGGGGCTTCCTCCTTGAGCAATGACAATCAAGCCTGTCCGACGCGGATGATCTGATCCTGACACCGGGCCGCTTTCTGGTGGCCAGATGCCGTCAAACTGTCAAGCCACCGGTGCTTCACGGCGCCTGTTCGTTGACCATTGCCAGATCAGGTCCAGCGCGATCATCGCCAGCAGCGACAGCCCCGTCAGCGGGAACAGCGCGCCGCCGATGCCGAGCAGGACGAACAGGCCGATGAACACCCGGCGGTCCGAGGGCAGCGGCGGCACGCCGAGGCTGCCGGACGGTCGCCGCTTCCACCACATCACCGCCGCCGAGACCGCCAGCAGGACGATGCCCAGGCAGGCCAGCAGCATCACGACCTGGTTCGCGACACCGTAGGTCTGGCCCATGTGGGTGTTGATACCCCATTCCAGCGCCCGGCCCAGGGGACCGTATTCGGCATAGGTCATGTCCAGCAGGGGCTCGCCCGAATACTGGTCCAGATGGACGACCCGCTGTCGGCTCAGGTCGTCGGGATAGACCGACCCGGAAAAGACGCCGGTGGGCGTGACCGGCAAAGCCACCGCATAGCCGCGATGCAGGCCAAGCTCCTCGAAGACCCCGACTGCCGCATCGACGCCGATCGAGGGCATACCGGCCTCGGGTGGCGCGGTTTCAGGGATGCGTGCCTGTTCGAGCGACCAGGAGGTGGGCGCGACGTGATCCAGATGTTCCTCGGACATGGGCACAGCAATGCGAAGCCCTGAGGGATAGCCGAAGTTGCTGCCGTTCGCCCATTCGTTGACCTTGGCACCCCAGACAGAGGACCACGGCAGGCCAGTGATGGCCAGGAACAGGATGAAGCCGCCTGCGAACAGTCCGGTGACTGCGTGCAGGTCGCGCCAGAACACCCGCCGCGCGGGGGTCCCGCGCACCGACACTACCCCGCCCCGCTGGCCGCGCGGCCACCAGAGATAGATGCCCGTCAGCACCAGCAGGATGGCCCAGCCTGCCACGATCTCGATCACCATGCGCGGCGTCGCGCCGAAGAAGCGGAACGAGTGCAGGTAGCGCACGGTCCAGGAAAATGTGCTGCGGTCCGGGCGCACCTCCAGCACCTTGCCACTGTATTGGTCAACGTAAACGGCCATGGAGCCGCCGGTCTCAGGCTTGACGGTGATCTCGGTCGAGAGGTCATCGGCCAGGGGATCGGTGTATTTCACCGCTGTTCCGGGCTGGGCCGCCAAGGCCGCGGCGATGATCTCAGAGGGCGCGAGCCGCTGCTCTTCGGCGGGGCTGACCTGCAGGAAGTCGGCATGGACCCATGTGTCCACCTCGTCGCGGAACAGGTAGATGGCCCCGCTGATCGACAGGGTGATCAGGAAGGGCAAAATCAGCAGCCCGGCATAGAAATGCCAGCGCCAGACTGCGCGATAAAGGTCGGAGGCTCCGCCACTCCGGGCGGCAGGTTCCGGGGCGGCGCCCCGATCGGTTGCATCGGTCATGTGAGGTATCCGTCTGATGATTTCGGTAAGAAGGGCGTCAGACGGCAGATGGAGGCCCGGTCGAGGGTGGCAGGCCGGTCGCCCGGGCAACTGTCAGAGTCGTTGCGGCATCAGGAAGAGACGCACGCCGCGCAACGGTCACGAGCCGAGCGATCATCGGAGAAGGCGTGAGATCGAGCGGGGGCTTGCCGGCTGTCCAGATGCAGTCTCCCGGGTCAGCCATGTCCTTCCGGCTTTTGTCCTCATCAGGCGCTGGCTCCATGATCACGGGATCGACCGCCACGGTCTCGATCCCGTGACCGGTGCAGAGAACAAGCTCCACCCCGCCGTTTGCCGCCCGCTGGGGCATGACGCCAGAGGCGACAAGCGACGCGAGGACAAAGGGCAGAAGCCCCGTCCAAAGCGCAACCAGGCGCATATGCCGACCAAGTCTCCACCCCATCGGCCGACACTACGACGAGGCCAGTTTCGTAACAACGATCGCGATGGACGCGAGGCAGACCTCAGGCAGCCCAGAGGCGGACAGTGGATTTTCTCGCCTCACGCGACGCGATAAGGATGGGTGCAACGCGCAGGGACAGCACGGTTGCCTTATGGTATTGGAGCCGCTGTCTGCATCCGGAAGTAACGGAGGCGGCTCTTGCAGTGTGTTGGACACCCGCTCGGGACGGCCGATACGTGGATGGTAGGGGCAGCCGCCCTCCTGGTTACCTGTGCTCGGACGCTCTGTTCGGGGCGGGGATCATCCTGCCGGACTTCGTAACGGCCGCCATGCAGTCATGGCTCGTTATCCGGGACGTTACGCAACACAGGGAGAGAGCGGGGGTCAACCAAGCGGACCGGCCACCTTGCACTATGGATGAGGTCAAGACTGCGGCCAAGGTCACAAGGAGTGGAGGTCCGGTTTGCCGGTTGCCCTCATGATCAGTGCTGCGGACGCATAGGTCAGCTTCCCGCCCTTAGAGGCCATTCACTTGGGATAGTTCGACTACCGGGATCCTGGACAGGTCATGATCCTTGCCGAGGTCAGGTCACCCGGCTCCTCCAGGAACTCGAAACCATTGCGGACAACACCAAGAAGGCAGACCGTCGCTGGATCGCGCCACAGTTAAGCCACCCATGTCCTTGACGAGCTCTTACTGCCCTTTCTGGCCGATCCTCCTCAGCCTGGTCTCACCCGAGCCGGCTCTTGACGTCTTCAGTCAGGCCGCACGCAGGTCGACAGCGAAGCGATTGCGCATCCGGCAGAGATAGGGCATCGTGATCAAACCTTCAGGATCTGCAGCTCGGCGAGTGGCACGCCGTTCTCCGCGATCCACCGCCGGCGCTCATCGATCACCTCGGCATTCGAGGAACAGGACCTGCGCGAAACCCTCGCCCCGGATCATCGGGCGCTGCCGCCCGCCATGCGGCAGCGCGCGGCGCTCCACGAGGCCGGGCACGCCGTTGTCACGGCCGCGCTCGGATCGTCAGGGCGCTGCGGATCGGACCCGAGGGCGGCGAGACCCTGTCGCGCTGGCACCAGACCGACCTCACCCAAGCCGAGGCGCACCGGCAATGCATCGCCCACCTCGGGGGCCGGGCAGCGGAGCTGCTGATGCTCGGAGACGCGAGCGGCGGGGCCGGCGGCCACGCCGAGTCGGACCTGACCCGCGCCACACAACTTCTGCTCGCCTGCGAGGTGAGCCTCGGGCTCGGGGACCAAGGCCATCTCTCCATCGGCCCGCTGCCCGATCCCCGGCTAATCCTGTCCCTGCCGCCCGCGACCCGGGCCCGGCTCCAGCGCCGGCTCGATCGGGCGATGGAGGACGCCCAGGAGATCCTGTGCCGGCACCACCAGCTGCTGGAGGATCTCGCGCGCGATCTGGAGCTCGCGGGCTTCCTCGGGCGGGAGGCGCTCGCCGCACGGCTGGCACCCCTGGCCAATGCGCACGCGTCGGCCGACTGAGGCGTATGGCGTGGACCTTGGGCGCATCCTCCCTAGGGATGCGCCATTCTTTTTCACAACCGGCCTTGCGACGCACGGGGCGTGTGTCGGCAGTAGACAGGCCGTTGCGGGAGCCAGACACCGGCTCCCGTGCGGGCTGGAGGCCGCTTGGGCCGGGTTATCCACAATGAACCGCGCGATGCCCTGCTTCACGCCGGATTTCAGCGCCGCCGGCCCCTCTCTTCTTCCCGCCTGACCTATACTGATCCCGAGGGCAGAACAGCGATGTCCCTACAAGAGCAGCAGCAAGGATCAGCCGCCGGAGCACCACTCCGGACGGCGCGGAGAGGCACGTCAGGTGGCGCAAGGCAGGACAAGCAAGGACAGGGCGGCGGCCGTGGCACCGAGCCACGGCCCGGTTCTGCCCACGGCCAGTGCTCCCTCGCCGTCGCAGGCCGACGACCCGCTCGTGGCACTGGTGCGGGCGCTCGCGCGTGAGGCCGCCCGGGCGGATCACCTCGCGGGACGGGCCACGACGGACTAACAACCCCAAGGAAGGCTCCCATGACCACGCGTCCCATCCGCGCCGTTATCTACGCCCGTTATTCCAGCGACCTGCAGAACGCCGCCTCGATCGCGGACCAGATCCGGCTCTGCCGGGAGCGGGCTAACCACGAGGGTTGGCAGATTGTCGACACCTATGAGGACGCCGCGACGTCCGGAGCCGTGCTGCTGCGCCCCGGCATCCAGCGCCTGCAGCAGGATGGCCGCGAGCGCCGCTTCGACATCGTCATCGCCGAGGCGCTGGACCGACTCAGCCGCAGCCAGGCCAATGTCGCGGCGCTCTACCAGAACCTCAGCTTTGCTGGCGTAGCGATCGAGACTCTCTCGGAAGGCCGGGTCAACGAGATGCATATCGGGCTCAAGGGCACGATGAACGCGATCTTCCTGAAGGACCTCGCCGCCAAGACCCGCCGCGGCCTGCGGGGACGGGTGGAGCAGGGCAAGTCGGGCGGCGGCAATGCCTACGGCTATACCGTGCGGCGGAGCGTCGGAGACGATGGTGAGATCAAGCGCGGTGACCGGGAGATCAACCAGACGGAGGCCGCAATCGTCCGCCGGATCTTCCGCCACTATGCCGAAGGCCTTTCGCCGAACAGGATCGCCGACCTGCTGAACCGGGAGGGTATCCCCGGCCCGCGCGGCCGGTCTTGGGACAAGTCGACCATCCACGGCAATCCGAAGCGCGGCACCGGCATCCTGAACAACGAGCTCTATGTCGGCAAGCTCGTCTGGAACCGGCAAAGCTATGTGACGGATCCGGAAACCGGAAAGCGCCAGGCGCGCCCCAACCCCGAAGCCGAGTGGATCATCACCGAGGTGCCGGAACTCCGCGTCATCGACCAGGAGCTCTGGGAGCAGGTCAAGGCGCGACAGGCAGGGCGCAAGATCGAGCACACGGACCAGGAAGCCTGGCAGAAGCGCAAGCCCAAGTTCCTGCTGACCGGCCTCATCAAGTGTGGCTGCTGCGGGGGCGGGTTCTCGACCATTGCCAAGGACCGCTTTGGCTGCTCGAACTCCCGCAACAAGGGCACCTCGGTCTGCGCCAACCGCACCGGCGTCAGCCGGCAGCACCTAGAAGGCCGGATCCTGACCTTGCTGGCCGAGCGGCTGATGGATCCCGACCTAATGAAGGCCTTTGTCGCGGAATACATCGCCGAGCGGAACCGCCTGGCCGCCGATCATGTCGATGACCGCGCCACGAAGGAGAAGGAATTGGCCAAGGTCATCCGCGACCAGGATGTCCTTGTAAACGCCATCTTGGCCGGCACCCCGGCCGAGCGGATCCGGGACCGCATGGCGCAGCTCGAGACGCGACAGAAGCAACTGGAAACGCATCTGGCCGCCGCCCCCACCCCGACGGCCACGACCCGGCTGCACCCGCGGATCGCCGAGACCTACCACGAGCGCATCCGCAGCCTGGTTGCGGGACTGACCGAGCCGGACAGGGAGAGCGAGGCGCGCGAGGCGATCCGCGGGCTGATCGACCGGATCGTCATCACGCCGGAGCCGACCGGCGGCAAGCGGATGCGGCCACGGATAGAGTTGCAGGGCAGTCTGGCGGCGATCCTGCGGCTGAGCCTCGGTGCGGACCAGCTGTCCGGACAGCAAAAAACCTCCTGCGAACAGGAGGTTAGTGAAGGTATAGGATTTCTGGTTGCGGGGGCCCGACCCCACCGAGAGTTGACGGCCGATCTCGCCGGGTTGCGTCGACTTCTGGCTGAAACCATCGCAGCAGGCTCTCGGCGCGTGAACCTTCAGGCGAAGCTCGTTCTGAGCTCGCGGCAGCTTGTGCCCGCCCTCTCGTCGCTGGAGCCCAAGGCCGCCTGGCGCGCCCTCACGGACCGTATACGGCCTGTCGAGGCACTGGCGGTCTCAGCGGCGTGGACGCGCCATCTCGTCGCTGGAATCCGTGCCATGCGCGCGCTGCTGGCCAGCTGAGCGCTGCGGGTGAGAGGCTCGCGCTGAGAGGTGCAGCGGGCTGCCCGGTCATGCTTTCCTGAGAGCCAAGCCCACTCCCCCTTTCCACGAACCGCCGCTTTGGATCAAGCGGCGTCAGGACGCGCCGGCGAACATCCCTCTGCTACCCCGATGTCGGCGCATCCGCCTCCGCCCCAGAGAGATCCAGAAGACCCCCGGCCGGCCCGATCGGCGCGCGAGCGCAGCGGGTTCCCAGGCCCATGGGTGAACCCCTTCGGCTTTTTTCAGTCCGGGCCTCACTGGTCGACCCGATGTCCCGTTTGCAGCCGCCAATCCCGGCGCCGACGGACAAAGGACAGACCGACATGCCGACCCACCCCGCCCTCTCCCAGTCTTCGCTGGCGGCCAACGACAACAGCCCGGGCTTCACCGCCCAGCCGGGGGTCGTTCTCACCGGCCTTGTGGACCTCCTCGCCGAGGTCTGCGTGGCCCGCCTCCGTGTCGCCAACGACAACCGCCCCCTCCTCGCCCGCAAGGACCAGACCGAATGACCACCAGCGCCGCTCTCCATCTCCGCTCCGCCGTGATCAGGCCGACGGCCTTGGACCACCAGTTCCAAGCCTGCCGCCTCACCTTCATGGGGGGCCCAGACGAGCTCCCGTCCGATCCGTGCTCCCCCCTCTTCGTGAAAGGAGGCTCCCTGTGACGCGCCGCGTTGCCCTCTACGTCCGGTTCTCTTCGGACCGCCAGAAGATGACCTCTCTCGACGACCAGATCGCGCAGCTCCGGGCGTTTGCCGACGGCTTGGGCTGGATCGTGGGCGCCATCTACGCCGACCCGGAGATCACGGGTCGGACGACGAGGACGCGGCCGGAGTACAACCGCATGATCGCGGATGCGAAAGCGGGCCTCTTCGACGTCGTCCTCGCCGAGGCCATCGACCGGCTCGCGCGGCGGACAGCCGACATCACCGACCTGCGGGACGTGCTCGAACACCACGAGGTCGTGGTCCACACAAAGAGCCAAGGCCTCATCTCTCCCATGGAGGCGGCCATCTATGGCGTCATGGCCGAGCAGTTCTCCCGTGATCTGGGCGAGAAAACCAGGCGGGGTGCTATCGGAGCCGTGAGCCGCAACCTCGTGCCGGCCGGTCTCGCCTACGGCTACATGGCCGTGGAACCGTCCAACCCGGGCGATACGAACCGCGCCGTCGTCCCTGAGCATGCGGCGGTGGTGGTCCGGATCTTCCGCATGTTCGCCGATGGCATGCCGGCCAAGAAGATCGCCGAGACGCTCAACCGCGAGGGCGTGCCTGGGCCGCGCGGCAAGCCTTGGCAGGAGAGCACCATCCGGGGCCATGGCCCACGCGGGACGGGGATCCTGCGCAATCCCCTCTACATCGGCGTGAACGCGTATGGCGACGTCGCATCCTCCCTCAATCCCGAGTCGGGCAAGCGTGCCTGGCGGGTGACCGGCGAAGTGGCGGCGAGCACGATCGTGCCGCAACTGCGGATCGTTGATCAGGAGCTCTGGGATCGGGTGGCCGCCCGGCTGGAAGCGACCGCCCTCAAGATGGCCCGCGACGCGAAGAGCGGCCAACCCCTCAACCGGGCGCATCGCAAGAGCTACGTCCTCTCCGGGCTTCTCAAGTGCGGCTGCTGCGGAGGCGACTACACCATCCGCGGCAAGGCCCGGTATGGCTGTTCGCAGGCGAAGCGGGGCATGGGCTGCGCCAACAAGGTGACGATCACCGCCCCCGCCGTGGAGCGTCAGGTTCTGGACTCGCTCAAGCGCGGGCTCCTGGCTCCCGAGCGCCTCCAGCAGTTCACCGATCGAGTCGCCGAGACGCTCCGCGCGCGGCAGGCCGGCGCCGGCTCCGAGGAGGCCAACCTCAAGCGCCGCTTGGCGGACTTTGATCGCAAGATTTCGCGTCTTCTCGACCAACTCGAGGATGGTGAGGACGACGATGTGGCTGACCTGCGCCAGCGCCTGCGGCAGCGCAAGGCCGAGCGCGAGGAGGTGCTGACCGCCCTGGCCGAGGTCGCCGCCCTGTCGCGCGAGGGCGCCCACCCAGCACCCGACTTCGCCGCACTTTACACGAACCTGGTGCGCAACCTCGAGGAGGCGCTGCGCGACCCGACCGTGGTCCAGCGCGCGCACGAGCTACTCGCCCAGATCATCGAGGAGGTGATCCTCACGCCGGATCCGACGGTCCAGCAAGGGCTGCGGATCGAAGTGCGGGGAAGCCTCGCCCGAGCCCTGTTCAAGGGGGAGCTCCGGCCCATTGGACTCATCCGAAGCTCCATGGCGGAGATAGCCGCGGCGCAGGAAACATCCCAGACCTCGGATCCTGTCACGCTGACGCAAGGGCAGACGACCTCACGGCACGTCGACAAGTGACCGCGACCGGATAGTTACCGGTCAGATCCCACGAGGCATGCTCTCGAAGGATCCACCCGGGGAGCCTTCCGAAGTCCAAGTGTTGGGCGGCAAGCGTTTTCACAACGAAGTCCCTCAGGTCTCTCCAGAGCGTCGATGCCCCCATCTTGCGTTTTCCAGGCCACTGCCTTCCGATGCTGCGAGTGACGAGCAGTTAGCTGAGGGGGAAGTTCGTGGAAGCTCGCAATCGGACGATCGAGGAATGGTTCACCTGGATTCACCAAGGGCTCGTCGTCCTTCCGCGATTCCAGAGATTCGAAGCCTGGGGCCTTGGCCAGATTGAGGGCATCCTCGAGAACATCCTCCGCAAGCCCGCCTTGCCCGTTGGCGCCCTTCTCGTGCTCGCCGTGGGCTCCCCCCCGCCGTTTCATGCCCGACCGATTGTCGGGGCACCGAAGCCCTCGGTCCCGCCGACCTGCCACCTTCTCGACGGCCAGCAGCGCCTGACGGCCCTATGGCGCAGCCTGTCGGACAACTACGAGGACGTATCCTTCTTCGTGGCCGCCGACGGCGGCGCCGAGCCGGATGTCCAAGCCGTGAGGCGGTACAGGAAGAAGGACCAGCGGCATCCGCTTTGGTGCGACATCCCCGCGGAGGCCTGGGCGCGCAAGCTCCTGCCCGTGCGGCTCCTGCGCCCTGGTGATGTCGGGGCGCAAGCCTTCGAGACCTGGATGCAGGAGGCGGCGGGCGGGGACATCGCGACGCTGATGGCAATCAACAAGGTGGGCACGGACCTCCGACACCGCGTCGCGAGCTACCCGCTCCCCTTCCTCGAACTGCCTCTCGGGACCGACAAAAACGTGGCGCTCGATGTGTTCATCAAGATGAACACAATGAACACGGCGTTGTCCGCCTTCGACATCGTCGTGGCGCAGGTCGAGGCGGCTATCGACGAGTCGCTCCATCAGAAGGTGGAGGGCCTGAAAGCTCTCGTCCCTGACCTCGCCGACTTCGGGGAGCCGGGCGAGATCGCCATGCAGGTGGCGGCAGTCCTCGCCGGCAAGGCCCCGGTACGGGCAACCTTCCTGACGGAGAGTTTCGGCAAGGAGCTTATCGCGCGCTGGCCGCTCGTCGAGAAGGGTCTGCGCCGTGCCGTCGACTTCCTCGCCGAGGAGCGCATCTTCGCAAGCGACCTCCTGCCCGCCGATCCGCTCCTGACGTTGCTGGGCGCCTTCTGGGCGTCGGCCCCCGACGGCAAGGATGGCGAAGGGAATGCACGGCGCCTCGCGCGACGGGCGCTTTGGACGGGGTCCTTCTCCGAGCGGTATCAGAAGACCAGCGCCACCCGGACCGAGCTCGACCATCGTCAGCTCGTCGCCTATCGCGACGCAGGTGGACCGCTGCCCGATCTCCTCGACCCCGTGCTGACGCCACTCCCCGAGGCTGCCGCACTTCGCAGCGCCGGCTGGCCGAAGACCCGGGATCGTTTGGGTCGCGCGGTCTTGGCCGCTTCGCTGCGCCTCGGCGGCCATGACTTCGCCGACGAGGCGCCCTTCAGTCGCGCGACCCTGAAGCGTCGTGAGTACCATCATCTCTTCCCGCAGGCCTTCCTGACTGAGCGGGGAGTCCCGCGGCGCGCCATCTTCACCGCCCTGAACTGTGCACTCATCAGCTGGCGGACGAACCGGACAATCTCCGCCAAGCCGCCATCGGTCTACATGGCCGAGCGCGCGGGGGAACTCCAGCTGACCGAGGCGCAGATCGACCGCCGACTGTTGACCCACGCCATCCCGCCAGCGGCGCTGCGGTCCGACGACTACGAGGGTTTTCTGGAGGAGCGGGCGATTATGATCCACAAGGCCATGAGCCAATTGTGCGCCGGGGAGCCGTTCGACTTCACGGCCCTGAAGGAGCTTCAGCCGACCGACTGACCCATCTCAACCGAACTCGGCGCCCTGTCCTTCGAGACCCCCGCTCCAGGCCAGCCCCGAGCGGGGCAGCACATAGGCCTGAACGCGAGGGCCTGAACGCGAGCAGGACCCCGAGCTTTCGCTCTGGAGGCCTGTTCTGATCGTCTGCGTTGTCTCATCCATGACTCAACTATCGTTGGTAGCGGAGGCCTGAGGCCACCGAGAGTCGAGCTGACTACTTTTCAAACCGCCGCGGAGACTGCTTCTTCGCGCCTCGCTGGTGCTCCGGACTGACATGTAGTTCATCCTCGCCATTCCTTTCGACAACACACGTCCTCAATTGACGGCGGCTTCAGGAAGCTGTCGAGTGACTGTGGAACCAAGAATTGGAGGCAACGAGGAATGCTTCACGCGATCAACGCCAAGAAGGCGACGCTTGCTCGCATTATCCAAGGCGTTGGCCGGCAGCTGACCTGCCACGGGTCTTTCATCCAGCCGCGACCGGAGCCCGGTTTGTGTTTACGGTGGTCG